>NZ_LMCV01000013.1:0-146977 GCF_001424925.1 Pseudomonas sp. Root329
GCCCTGGCCTTGATCAAGTCCATCGCCGGCAAAAACCAGCTGTTCAAGACCTACATCGGCCAGGGCTACTACGGCACCCACACGCCGTCGCCGATCCTGCGCAACCTGCTGGAAAACCCGGCCTGGTACACCGCCTACACCCCGTACCAACCGGAAATTTCCCAGGGCCGCCTCGAAGCGCTGCTGAACTTCCAGACCCTGATCAGCGACCTCACCGGCCTGCCGATCGCCAACGCCTCGCTGCTCGATGAAGCCACCGCCGCCGCCGAAGCCATGACCTTCTGCAAACGCCTGAGCAAGAACAAGGGCAGCCACGCGTTCTTCGCNCGCCAACGCCTCGCTGCTCGATGAAGCCACCGCCGCCGCCGAAGCCATGACCTTCTGCAAACGCCTGAGCAAGAACAAGGGCAGCCACGCGTTCTTCGCCTCGGTGCATTGCCACCCGCAAACCCTCGACGTGCTGCGCACCCGGGCCGAGCCGTTGGGCATCGACGTGGTGGTTGGCGACGAACGTGAACTGAGCGACGTGACGCCGTTCTTCGGCGCCCTGCTGCAATACCCGGCGAGCAACGGTGACGTGTTCGACTACCGCGAACTGACCGAACGCTTCCACGCCGCCAACGCCCTGGTGGCGGTCGCCGCCGACCTGCTGGCCCTGACCGTGCTCACCCCGCCGGGCGAGTTCGGCGCCGACGTGGCCATCGGCAGCGCGCAACGTTTCGGCNGCCAACGCCTCGCTGCTCGATGAAGCCACCGCCGCCGCCGAAGCCATGACCTTCTGCAAACGCCTGAGCAAGAACAAGGGCAGCCACGCGTTCTTCGCTTCCGTACATTGCCACCCGCAAACCCTCGACGTGCTGCGCACCCGTGCCGAGCCGCTGGGCATCGACGTGGTGGTCGGCGACGAGCAAACACTGACCGACGTAACGCCGTTCTTCGGCGCGCTGCTGCAATACCCGGCGAGCAACGGTGACGTCTTCGATTACCGCGAGCTGACCGAGCGCTTCCACGCCGCCAAYGCSCTGGTGGCGGTCGCCGCCGACCTGCTGGCCCTGACCGTGCTCACCCCGCCGGGCGAGTTCGGCGCCGACGTGGCCATCGGCAGCGCGCAACGTTTCGGCGTGCCGCTGGGCTTCGGTGGCCCGCACGCGGCGTATTTCTCCACCAAGGATGCGTTCAAGCGYGACATGCCGGGCCGTCTGGTCGGCGTCTCCGTGGACCGTTTCGGCAAGCCGGCCCTGCGCCTGGCGATGCAGACCCGCGAGCAACACATCCGCCGCGAGNATGCCGGGCCGTCTGGTCGGCGTCTCCGTGGACCGTTTCGGCAAGCCGGCCCTGCGCCTGGCGATGCAGACCCGCGAGCAACACATCCGCCGCGAGAARGCCACCAGCAACATCTGCACCGCGCAAGTCTTGTTGGCCAACATCGCCAGCATGTACGCCGTGTACCACGGCCCGAAAGGCCTGACGCAGATCGCCAAYCGCGTGCATCACCTGACCGCGATTCTGGCTACAGGCTTGAGCGCATTGGGCCTGAAGGTCGAGCAAGAAAACTTCTTCGACACCCTGACCCTGAACACCGGCGCCAACACCGCCAAGCTGCACGATCAGGCGCGCGCGCAGCAGATCAACCTGCGCGTGGTCGATGCTGAACGTCTGGGCCTGTCCCTCGACGAAACCACCTCGCAAGCCGATGTGGAAACCTTGTGGGCCCTGCTGGCCGACGGCAAAGCGCTGCCGGACTTCGCCGCCCTCGCCGCTTCGGTGGTCAGCACGATCCCGGCCGCCCTGCTGCGTCAATCGCCGATCCTCAGCCACCCGGTGTTCAACCGTTACCACTCGGAAACCGAGCTGATGCGCTACCTGCGCAAGCTCGCCGACAAGGACCTGGCGCTGGATCGCACCATGATCCCGCTCGGTTCCTGCACCATGAAACTCAACGCCGCCAGCGAAATGATCCCGGTGACCTGGGCTGAATTCGGTGCCCTGCACCCGTTCGCCCCGGCCGCGCAAAGCGCCGGTTATCAGCAGCTGACCGATGAACTGGAAGCGATGCTCTGCGCCGCCACCGGGTACGACGCGATCTCGNCACCCGTTCGCCCCGGCCGCGCAAAGCGCCGGTTATCAGCAGCTGACCGATGAACTGGAAGCGATGCTCTGCGCCGCCACCGGGTACGACGCGATCTCGCTGCAACCGAACGCCGGTTCGCAAGGTGAATACGCCGGCCTGCTGGCGATTCGCGCCTACCACCAGAGCCGTGGCGAAGACCGTCGCGACATCTGCCTGATCCCCTCGTCCGCCCACGGCACCAACCCGGCCACCGCCAACATGGCCGGCATGCGTGTGGTCGTCACCGCCTGCGATGCCCGCGGCAACGTCGACATCGAAGACCTGCGGGCCAAGGCCATCGAGCACCGCGAACACCTCGCCGCGCTGATGATCACCTACCCGTCGACCCACGGCGTGTTCGAAGAAGGCATCCGCGAAATCTGCGGCATCATTCATGACCACGGCGGCCAGGTGTACATCGACGGCGCCAACATGAACGCGATGGTCGGCCTCTGCGCCCCGGGCAAGTTCGGCGGCGACGTGTCGCACCTGAACCTGCACAAAACCTTCTGCATCCCCCACGGCGGTGGCGGCCCGGGCGTCGGCCCGATTGGCGTGAAGTCGCACCTGACCCCGTTCCTGCCGGGTCACGGCACCATGGAGCGCAAGGAAGGCGCGGTCTGCGCGGTACCGTTCGGCAGCGCGAGCATTTTGCCGATCACCTGGATGTACATTCGGATGATGGGTGGCGCGGGTCTCAAGCGCGCGTCGCAACTGGCGATCCTCAATGCCAACTACATTTCCCGTCGCCTCGAAGAGCACTACCCGGTGCTGTACACCGGCAGCAACGGCCTGGTGGCGCACGAATGCATCCTCGACCTGCGTCCGCTGAAAGACAGCAGCGGCATCAGCGTCGATGACGTCGCCAAGCGCCTGATCGACTTCGGCTTCCACGCCCCAACCATGTCGTTCCCGGTCGCCGGCACGCTGATGATCGAGCCGACCGAAAGCGAATCCAAGGAAGAACTGGACCGTTTCTGCGACGCCATGATCCGCATCCGCGAAGAAATTCGCGCAGTGGAAAACGGCACCCTGGACAAGGACGACAACCCGCTGAAAAACGCCCCGCACACCGCGGCGGAAATCGTCGGCGAGTGGACGCATCCGTACAGCCGTGAGCAAGCGGTCTATCCACTCGAAACCTTGATCGATGCCAAATACTGGCCGCCCGTAGGTCGCGTCGACAACGTGTTTGGCGACCGCAACCTGATCTGCGCCTGCCCGTCGATCGCTGACTACCAGGACGCCTAAAAACAACACATAACCCCTGTGGGAGCGAGCTTGCTCGCGATAGCTGACTGACATTCACCATCAATGTCGACTGAAAGACCGCTATCGCGAGCAAGCTCGCTCCCACAGGTGTACATCAGCCAATTCAGAGAACAAAAAGAGGACTCCACCATGTTCAGCAAGCACGACCAGATCAAAGGCTACGACGACGAACTGCTGGCGGCGATGAACGCCGAGGACGCACGGCAAGAGCACCACATCGAGTTGATCGCCTCGGAAAACTACACCAGCCAACGGGTGATGGAGGCCCAAGGCAGCGGCCTGACCAACAAGTACGCCGAAGGCTATCCGGGCAAGCGCTATTACGGCGGCTGCGAACACGTCGATGTGGTCGAACAATTGGCCATCGACCGCGCCAAACAGTTGTTCGGCGCCGATTACGCCAACGTCCAGCCGCACTCCGGCAGCCAGGCGAACGCAGCGGTCTATCTGGCGTTGCTGCAAGCTGGCGACACCGTGTTGGGCATGAGCTTGGCCCATGGCGGTCACCTGACCCACGGCGCCAAAGTCAGCTTTTCCGGCAAGTTGTACAACGCCTTTCAATACGGCATCGACACCGCGACCGGGTTGATCGACTACGACGAAGTCGAACGCCTGGCTGTCGAGCACCAGCCGAAAATGATCATCGCCGGCTTCTCCGCTTACTCGAAGACCCTGGACTTCCCACGCTTCCGGGCGATTGCCGACAAGGTCGGCGCTTACCTGTTTGTTGATATGGCCCACGTTGCCGGGCTGGTGGCGACCGGTCTGTACCCGAACCCGATTCCCTTTGCCGATGTCGTCACCACCACAACCCACAAAACCCTGCGCGGTCCGCGCGGCGGCCTGATCCTGGCCAAGGCCAATCCGGAACTGGAGAAAAAACTCAACTCCGCGGTGTTCCCCGGCGGTCAGGGTGGCCCGTTGATGCATGTCATCGCGGCCAAGGCTGTGTGCTTCAAAGAAGCGCTGGAGCCGGCCTTCAAAACCTATCAGGCGCAAGTGATCCGCAACGCCCAGGCGATGGCTAAAGTCTTCATTGATCGAGGCTACGACGTCGTGTCGGGCGGTACCGACAACCACCTGTTCCTGGTCAGCCTGATTCGTCAGGGCCTGACCGGCAAAGACGCCGACGCCGCCCTGGGCCGTGCCGGTATCACCGTGAACAAGAACGCCGTACCGAACGACCCGCAATCGCCGTTCGTGACCTCCGGCCTGCGCATCGGCACGCCGGCGATCACCAGCCGTGGTTTCAAGGAAGCCCAGAGCATCGAGCTGGCGGGCTGGATCTGCGACATTCTCGACCACCTCGGCGATGCCGATGTCGAGGCTCAAGTCGCCAGCTTGGCTGCTGCGATGTGCAGCGATTTCCCTGTCTACCGCGACTGACATGCAGCGCGATCCGTAGCAGCTGGCGCAGCCTGCGTTCGGCTGCGCAGCAGTCGTGAAATCAGGCAATGCGGTGTTTCAGAAAAACCTCGCACTCAGGTTTTACGACTGCTGCGCAGCCGAACGCAGGCTTCGCCAGCTGCTACAGGTCGCGTTGTGGGCCTGCCCTCCCGCTCGCACAAAAGGAAAAAGTACATGAGCACTCTCGTGGAATCGACCGGCCAAGCACCGGTAAAAATGCAAGTCGGGGTCAAACTGCGCGGTGCAGAAAAGGTCGCGCGAATTCCGGTGAAGATCATCCCGACCGATGAGTTCCCACGCAAACCCGACTGGATTCGCGTGCGCATTCCGATCTCCCCCGAGGTCGACCGGATCAAACAGCTGCTGCGCAAACACAAGTTGCACAGCGTCTGTGAAGAAGCCTCCTGCCCGAACCTCGGCGAATGTTTTTCCGGTGGCACGGCGACCTTCATGATCATGGGTGACATCTGCACCCGCCGTTGCCCGTTCTGCGATGTCGGCCACGGCCGGCCAAAACCGCTGGACGCCGACGAGCCGATGAACCTCGCCGTGGCCATCGCCGACCTGCGCCTGAAGTACGTGGTCATCACCTCGGTGGACCGCGACGACTTGCGCGACGGCGGCGCCCAGCATTTCGTCGATTGCCTGCGCGAAATCCGCAAGCTGTCGCCGGGCGTGCAACTGGAAACCCTGGTGCCGGATTACCGTGGCCGCATGGACGTTGCCCTGGCGATCACCGCCACTGAGCCACCCGATGTGTTCAACCATAATCTGGAGACCGTCCCGCGCCTGTACAAAGCCGCGCGGCCGGGTTCGGATTTCGAGTGGTCACTGGATCTGCTGCAGAAGTTCAAGCTAATGGTCCCGCGTGTACCCACCAAATCCGGCCTGATGCTGGGCCTTGGCGAGACCGACGAGGAAGTCATCGAAGTCATGCAGCGCCTGCGTGAGCACGATGTCGACATGCTCACCCTCGGCCAGTACCTGCAACCGTCGCGCAGCCACTTGCCGGTCCAGCGTTTCGTGCACCCGGACGTGTTCGCCTGGTTCGCCGAGGAAGGTACGCGGATGGGCTTCAAGAACGTTGCGTCCGGTCCCCTGGTGCGCTCGTCCTACCATGCGGACCAACAAGTTCAGCGGGCAACGAGCACTGTGGATTCCCTCCTTACTGCTGGATTCGACTCCCCTTGAAAGCCTCACGCCGTGCGTCGTAGACGGCCAATAAAAGCCATCCTTGAACCAGTCTTTGCCAACCCGCCCGATGGCGCCCGCTCGTTGAGCGGGGCCGCCGGACAAGTCCGCGGTCTCAGCCCTTGGCCGCCATCGCGGTGACTTCCACGCGCATGCCTTCAACCGCCAGGGAGGCCACGCCAACGGCGGCCCGAACCGGCCAGGGCTTGGCGAAGAAGCGCTGGTAGACCTCGTTGAAGGCGGCGCGGTCGGCCATGTCGGTAAGGTAAATGGTCAGATGCAGAACCCGGTCCATGGAACTGCCGGCGAGCTCGAGCGCTACCTTGAGCGCCTGCAGCGTGCATTCGCTTTGCAGGGTGATGTCGCCCAGTTCCAGGCTGCCGTCGGCGCGGGTGGGGATCTGAGTGGAGACCAGTAGGCCGCCGAAACCGGCAACATCCGAGGAGATGGATTGCGGATCAGGATCGGGGAGAAAGGTGAGGTCGTGGTTTGCCATGGGTGTCTCTTGCTTGAGGGGGTAAAGGGGCCGTCGAGTATATAGCGGCTGGAAAACTCAGTGTGGAACGCCCAGTTTGGTAGCTCATTCCACTAGCGAAACCAGACGCGGCTCAATTGAGGTCTCAAGCACCTCAAGCAGAGCCAGCGTCACCGGCAGCTTGAAGCGCCGGCGTCCCGCGCTGCCGGGATTGAGGTAGAGCTGTTCGCCGCGCCATTCTATGCGGGGCTTGTGCGAGTGGCCGGTGATTACCAGCTTTATGCCTGCATCAAGCACGGCTGGGACATCGGCACTGTCATGTACCAGCAAGGTCTGCCATCCGTTCAGGTCGAAACATAAGCAGTCGGCGAGATTTTCTGCCCAAGGGGCGTCCAGATCATTGTTCCCGCGGACCACGTGCAGCGGGGCTATTGATGCCAGTTGATCGAGGATTTCGGGGTTGCCGATGTCGCCCGCGTGAATAATCCGTTCACACCCCTGCAGTGCAGCAAGGGCTTCGGCGCGGAGCAAGCCATGGGTATCGGAAATCACGCCCACTTTCATACAACGCTCCAGACCCGGTTCAAGTATCGGCACCTACTCCTCAAAGCGACTCGTGGCGTCACGGTCGCGCTCGTATCGTCTCGTGAGTGGAAACGGCGGCAACCAGGACTCGCGACGCACGATCCAGCTTTCGTAGGTTGGCATCAGTTGGTCAGGGGTATCCAGGGACCCCAGGTTCACTTCGATTTCGTCGTCGGTGCGCGCAAAAACGGACGAGCCGCAGCGGGGACAGAAAAACCGCCCGGCGTAGTCGCCTGTTTCGCCTTCGATCGTCACCGCACTCTGAGGGAATATCGCGGAAGCATGAAAAAGCGCCCCATGATGCTTGCGGCAGTCGAGGCAGTGACAAAGGCCGACCCGGTATGGCAGTCCCGACGCCTCAATTCGGACGTTGCCGCACAGGCAACCACCCGTGAATCGCTCCATGCTGCGTCTCCTTTAAAATCAAGCGGTCGGAATGTGATCCCCCGACTCAAGGCGCATTAACCACGACATACGTCACATCGCTGCCCTGATATTGCGGTTGATACCAGGTTGAACCGCACTGCATGTAAGCCGTGTTGTACTGGATGACTTGCACGCAACTGGGGGGCAATTGCGCTGGCGTGAAGATCGATCCGACCACCGCTGCTGTCACCGCGACCGTTGCGGTGACGACCGCCGCCGCGGCGATCGGATGGTAGTGATCGTCGTAGCCATAGCGGCCATTCCCGTCTACGTCGATGTCCACGTCGCGGCTGTTGTCGATGTTGACGTTACGGTTGCTGTTGTTGACGTTGGTTCGGTTGCCGACCGTGTTTCCGGTATTGGCCCGATTGCCAGAGTTGACTGTGTTGACGGTGTTGACGGTGTTGCCAGCATTGACCCGATTTCCAGAATTGACCCTGTTGCCGGTATTGGCCCGATTGCCCGCGTTGACGTTGCTAGCGCGTTGCGCGGTATTGCCGGTGTTGACGCGCTGAGCCCTTTGGGCCGAGGGCGGTGGCGCACGATTGACCGATGCCCTGGCGTGCCCTTGGGCGCGCTGGGGTCGGGCATCCACATAACTGACCAGGCTCAGCGTCAGTACCGAGGTGGTTACGAGCGATAACAACAGGCTCCACGACATCGTCCTGTTCATGTCATTCCCCTCCCTGATCACTGGCTTTCTTCAAAGGAATCGCCACATCGCCCTTACGCGGTGCGAAGGTGAAGATCGAGTCCTTGATGCCCGGCTTCAGGTTCCAGCGATACACCGCGCTGTATTCCGGAAAACCCGGCTCATCGGTGGTCGTGATCACCAGTTTGCACGGCAAGGGCTTGTCGGATCGGGTGATCCACAACTGCCAGTCAACGCCCTCCTGCCGAAAGGCCAGGTGATCACACAGTTGCCCCTTGATCGTCGACGGGCCGACATACAGCGCCTCTTTCAGCGCATCGATCTGTGCCTGATCGCTGCCAAACAGAAACAGGTCCTCCATGGGCACCTGAATCCCGTAATGGTTTTCTATCAAGTGCAGCGTATCGGAGACTTCAGGCGGCGCATCCACGGTGGTGTAGTACTTGAGAAACGGTGAATACTGGGTCAATTTCTTGCCGTTGTAGAAGAACTCTCGCGTTCGAACATCGCCTTCCGTCTTGGCATACATCCGATCGCGACCCACCACTTTCAAGACCGTAGAGGCCTCGGTCTTGATCTTCTGGCCGGACTCCAGAACGGTATCCCGGGACACTTCGGCGTCGACCTGAAACGTCGGCAGACTGCGTAGATAAGTGCCCATATCGATGAGTTTATCGACCACTTGCGGGTTGATCGTCGTAGTGGCGTCCGGTGTTGGCGGGTCGTCGGCACGAGCGCCCGGGGCCAGCGCAAGGGTGAACAACAGGCAGAAAACACTCGCGTTGACTTTCATTGATCCCGCTCCTTGGCCTGTGCACGACGCTTAAGCCTAGACCCGGCGTGATCCGTTCGCCAGAAGGGCAAGAAACCCTATGGGCAAACCCGATTGCAGCACTCTATGATTGAACCCCATGACCACCACGCCTCCGATCCGCCAACCCTGCCCGCCCGGCGCCTGCGACTGCGGGCGTGACCCGCTGCTGGAAACACCGGGCGCGGACGTGCGCATCCTGTTTCTGACCCGTTCAGAGGAAAAGCGCCTGATCGAACGTCTGGAAAACCTCCAGAGCCTGAGTGACCTCGAGCGCCTGCAACAGCGGATGTTTGAGCAGTTGGGCATCCGCGTCGACATCGACCCTGGTTTCAACGAAGTACGCACCATGCGCGGTATCGGTATCAACCTCGGCGAACAACCGGGGCTATGCCGCAAAACCCGTCAGTCGATCCCGGCCGCGATTCGCCGCGCACTGGAGAAACGCCCGGAGATTGCCTACGCGCTGCTCAACGCCAACGACCTGTTGCGCGATGCGTGAGCCCTTCCGGCGTGGTGAAACAGGCTTCATCCACGGACTGATACAAAGGCAACGAAACAGGATCAGCGGTCATACGCAACGTCTGACCCGCTGCTATGCCTTCTCATGGGAGCAATGGTTTCAAGCCAGTCAGGGATGAAGCTGGACACTCAAGCGTGACCGTGGTCCCGGCACCCGCCAGGTGCGCGAAGAGCAACAGGTGCCAATCCGTAGCAGGAGGTGGCAAATGTTATTCATAGTCAGTTGGTCTATCAGCTCAGCAAATCGTAACAGCGCGATCGAGCGTTTCCTCAAGACCGGAGGTGCTCCACCCGCTGGCGTCAAGATGCTGGGACGCTGGCACGCCGTCGGTGGTGCATCCGGTTTTGGCGTGGCAGAGGCCAGTGATCCGGCAGCGATTCAGAAGTGGGTGCTGGAATGGAGCGACCTCATGACCATGGAGGTCCAGGCGGCACTGACCGATGAACAGATAGCGCCGCTGTTGGCGGCCGCTGTCGGCAAGCAATAGTTGTTGGGGCGGCGAGCCGGGCTCGTCGCTCCATGCCCTCCCGCACTTCGAACAACACATCCCTTATGGCCGGTCCAGGCACGGATTGAGGAAATCGTCTGGTTGAAGTGTCAGCAATCATCCGAATCCACGACCCAGCTGTAAAGCCCATGAAACAAAGGCCTGCGGCCGAAAAACAAATAACTGGATATTTCACAATTCGTACCTACTCTCTTCGCGGGGGATCCAATTTTTTCGTGGACGGTCGGGGGCTCGTCTCAGGGTACTAACGCTGCACAGGAGCTCGATATGAACCGGACAAAGCTATCCTCGGTGTTCGCTGTATCAATACTTTTGGCTGCAATGGTTGTCCCCGGCCTCTCTCAAGCTGCCGACAAAACAACCCCCAACATTGTCGTCATCATGGGCGACGATATTGGCTGGTCCAATATCGGTGTCTACAACCAGGGCATGATGGCCGGTCGAACACCCAACCTCGACCAGCTCGCTGCTGAAGGCATGCGTTTCACCGACTACTACGCCGAGGCCAGTTGTACCGCTGGGCGCGCCAACTTCATTACCGGCGAACTGCCGATCCGTACCGGGATGACGACTGTCGGGCAGGCCGGTTCTCCCATTGGTATTCCCGCCGAAGCCGTCACCATCGCCACCACACTCAAGTCCATGGGCTACGCCACCGGCCAGTTCGGCAAAAACCACCTGGGAGACTTGAACCAGTTCCTGCCAACCGTGCATGGTTTCGACGAGTTCTTCGGCTATCTCTATCACCTAGACGCCATGGAAGACCCCGCGCACCCCAATTATCCGAAGGAGCTTCTGGATACCGTCGGCCCACGCAACATGGTCCACAGTTGGGCGACGACGACTGACGACACGACCGTGATGCCGCGTTGGGGCAAGATCGGCAAACAGAAAATCGAAGACGCCGGCACCCTCTATCCGGACCGGATGAAAACCGTCGATGACGAGATTCGTGACAAGGCCTTCACCTTCATCGACAAGGCCAAGCAGGACAACAAACCGTTCTTTCTCTGGCTCAACCCGACCCGCATGCACATCGTCACTCACCTCTCCGACAAGTACGAAGCCATGCGCAATGCGCAAAATGGCTGGTCGGAACAGGAAGCCGGCATGGCGCAGATCGACGACATCGTCGGCGACGTGATGGCCAAGCTGAAAAAAGACGGCATGGATGACAACACCATCGTGATTTTCACCACGGACAACGGCGCTGAAACCTTTACCTGGCCGGATGGCGGCACCACGCCGTTTGCCATGGGTAAAGGCACGGTGATGGAAGGTGGTTTCCGGGCTCCGGCGATCATTCGCTGGCCGGGCAAGGTACCTGCTAACCAGGTGGCCAACGGCATCATGTCAGGCATGGACTGGTTCCCGACCCTGGTCGCGGCGGCGGGCAACCCGAACATCACCGCAGAATTGCTCAAGGGCAAACAACTGGGCGAAACCACTTACAAAGTGCACCTCGACGGCTACGACCAGACACCGATGATTACCGGCAAAGGTCCGTCCAATCGCCATGAGATTTTCTATTTTGGCGAAAGCACTCTGGGCGCGATTCGTATCGATGACTTCAAGTACCGCTTCATTGATCAGCCCGGTGGCTGGCTGGGAGCAAAAACCACGCTGGACGTGCCGATCCTGACCAACCTGCGTCTCGACCCGTTCGAGCGCGCCGGATGGCCGGAAAACATGGCGGCCAATGGCTCGCTGGAGTATTTCGAGTGGTTCAAATTCCAGTTCTGGCGCTTCGTGTTTGTGCAGCAGCAGGTGGTCAAACTGGCTGAAACAGCGGTTGAGTTCCCGCCCATGCAAAAAGGCGCGAGCTTCAACCTCGAAGCCGTCAAAGCCAAGATCGAAGCGGCTCGGGCGGCCATGGGCAAGTAAGCAGTTGAATTCGCGGGTGGCCAGCGCTCCCCACCCGCGTCCATGACGGACATTTGCTGAGGTAACCCCATGCAGATAAAAACATCCGCCCTGCCCGCCATTACCCTGTGTGCCCTGTGCAGTCAGCATGCTTACGCCGGCGGCATCATGCTCTACGAAATCGGCACCGATAACGCTGGCCTGGCCAACGCCGGTGCCGCCGCCCGTGCTCAAGGGCCCTCGACCATCGCCAGTAACCCGGCGGGCATGAGTTATCTGCCCGGCACTCAGATCACCGGAGGTTTGCAGGTTCTCTACGGCGACCTGACCTTCGATCGCGACTCGAACACCAACGGCACGGGCAGCGGCAGTGGCAACGCCCTCGACCCGATTCCCGGCGGCAGTTTTTTCATCAGCCATCAACTCGATGACCACTGGAGCGTTGGCTTCGGCCAGTATGCTGACTTCGGGTTGGCTGAGAATTACGACAACGACTGGTCCGGGCGCTATTTCGCGCAGAACGCCAGCCTCGGCGGTTTATCTTTTGTACCCAGCGTGGCTTATCGCTTTAACGAGCAATGGTCGGTGGGCGTCGGCGTGAAAGCCATGTACGGCATGCTGCAATCCGACACCGCGATCGACCGCTCGCCGTTCGGCTTTACCGACCGCAGCGACGGCCAGCTCAAGTACAAAGACAACGATTGGGGTTTTGGCGCGAATGTGGGGGTGATCTACGCTCCACAAGCCGGCACGCGCATTGGCCTGGCTTACACCAGCAAGATCGATCTTCAGTTTGAGGACGGGCTGGACGTCAAAGGTAATGGTCCGGCGCTGGATCGATTGAACGGCCTGAACACCCAACTCGACGTAACCGTGCCACAAACCGTCACCCTGAGCCTGTTCCAGCAACTCGACCGGCAGTGGGCCTTGCTCGCCTCGGTCAATTGGCAGGACTGGTCAGAGTTCGGCGAGGTCGGGGTCCAGCTCGACACCACAGCGGTCGATGCCCGATCGACCACGATTGATGCCAACTACAAAGACACCTGGCAACTGGCGCTCGGCGCTCAATTCCAGGCCACGCCACAATTGTTGTGGAACTTCGGAGTGGCCTACGACAGCAGCGCCGTCTCGGACAGTGATCGCACTGTAACTGTGCCAATGGCCGAATCCTGGCGCATTGCGACAGGAGCCACCTATGCTCTGAATAAGGACACCGACGTCAACGTCAGTTGGGCGATGGTCTGGCTCGGTGATATGCCGGTCGACCAGACCAAATCAACGTCCGGCAATCGAATTTCAGGTCAGTTCGACAATGCCTGGATTCAGGCCTTGACCGGCAACATGACCTGGCGCTTCTGATGCCCTGCTACTGAAAAAAAACGACTTAATCCATGGAGCAAACACCACTATGAACTTGTCCCGAAAACTGTTTATTGGCGCTGCGCTGGCCAGCCTGCTGCTCGGCGGTTGCACCTCGAAAGTCACCGAGCGTGAGCAGTATTCCGGCTTCCTGTCCAACTACAACAACCTGGGAGAAGTGACGACCACCAGTGGCGAGAAAGCCATGCGCTGGGTGAGCCCGTCCTGGAATCCAGATGCCTATAACACCGTTGCCTTCAACAAGCTGGAGCTCTACCCGGCGCCCAAGCCCACTGAGCGGGTTAACCAGCAAACCCTGGACGAGTTGCAGAACTACATGACCAGCAAGGCCAAAGGCGTGCTGGGCCAGAAATATCGGGTGGTGTCGAGCGCGAAATCAGCGCCAGCCGGTTCAAAAACCTTGATCATGCGCGCGGCGATCACTGGGGTGAGTGCCGAAAACGAAGGCATGAAGTGGTATGAAGTGGTGCCGGTTGCGGCTGTAGTCGGCGCTACACAGGCCGCCACCGGTCACCGGGACCAGGACACCACCCTGTTCATCGAGGCCGAGTTCATCGACGCAAAAACCAATCAAACGGTGGCCAAAGTGGTGCGCAAGGTATTTGGCAGCCAACTGTCGAACGAGAGCCAGAAGATCACCACCAAGGATTTCAAAGTGGCGATCGACAAGCTGACCAGCGATCTACAGGCATTTATCAAGTAACCCCCTGTAGATACCGTCTTGAACCTCACCGGGCAAGCGCAAGTTCGGGTCATAGGGTTGACCCGACTTGAGCACGCCGTAAACGAAATGCAGCAGCTTGCGCATCGCTGCACAGGTGATCTGCTTGGGGGCCTTGCCGTTGGCCTTCAAGCGATCCTTCATGGCCATGATTGCCTTGTTATGCTGCAACGCCACCAAGCCAGGCATGTAAAGGCCTGACCCGCGCCATGCCGCGCGCCCAGCGCCCGGAAGCCGGCCTGCTGCACTCGGTCCAGTGTGGGAGCGGGCTTGCTCGCGAAGAATCCCTCGCGGTCTAGTTGACCAGCTCATCCCAAGTAACGGACCACATTTCCCTGAACGGGATTGATGATACGGCCGCAAACTACGACCTGATTGCCTACCGTAACTACGCTGTCCTTGTGGAGAACTAGCCCTGCACCATCATTGAAGTCGGCCCAACCATCATCTCCAAACAACTGATCCAGGGAGCCATCGGCGAGATAGCGGGCAGTTACCATCGTGCTATTTTCATCGAGAGACTGACCGCCGCCCTGCCCGGTGACGATGATTTTTCCATCCGTCTGCAATGCACACCGCCGCCAGGACAATCCATTCGGCAGGAAATCAGAGATCACTGGCTTTCCATTGTTGAAGACGAGATTGAAATCCCCGCCAGGGTTTAGAGCGACGAGCAATCCCGCCCCTTTGTCATGAGTTGTCGAGGTGCCGGCGGCGACGATCCCACCGTCCGGTTTTAGCGCCATCGCTTCAAGGGAGAATTTTGTTCCGTTACCTTTGATGGTCACCAAACCACTTGCACCGTATTCCGAATCGACTGTTCCGTCCTGAAGGTAGCGCAGCACATAAGCCTCGACGAACGCACCCGTCTCATTACGGATGAAATCACCACAGACCAAAACCTTCCCGTCCCCCTGAATTGCGACATCCAGAGCATATGTCCAAGGATGCGTCACGCCTGGAAGATTGACGAATACAAAGCCTGTCTGATTGAAGGTCTTATCCAGCGAGCCATCAACATCAAGACGCAGCACAATCCCCAGCAAATTATCGAAAGCAAAGAAAACGGTGCTGACCAAGACGAGTTTCCCATCCTGTTGCTCGGCTGCCGACACAACAGCTAAATTCGGAACTTCACCGTGCATCTCAGCTGACTTTTCGTTGTGACGGCGAGTAACAAACCTGGCGTCAGCTCCGACACAGCTATCCAAAAGTTCGTTGATTTTAAGGATGACTTTACCGTCATTACCAAATGAAGCATCCAGCTGTCCATCTTCAAACTGGCGGACGATGGCCAGATCGCCGAAAGTATCACCTGGGTTTTCATCTGCCACGCCAACAGTCACCCATCCGCGATTTTGAAGCGGACGCAGTTGATATGGCACAAACCGTTCCCCATCCCCGAAAGGGAGATCAACGAAACCGCCCGCGCCAAACAAATAATCGATCTCTCCAGCCTTATTCAGCCGTATCACCTTGGCCGGTGAATTCTGCGCTTCCGTTGGGCTAACAGCGATAAGTAATTTGTTATTTGGCAAAGCGAGAACAGCCGTCGGAATGCCTCCGACAATGTCAGGGAACGGCAGCTTCACCACGCCATCCCTACCAAAGGACGGATCAAGAGTACCTGCTGTATTTGTTTTTATCTGATCCATGAGCGCGCTCCATGGTGGTGTAAAAGGATGTCCCTTCCAGGGGGCTTGCCCGCGAAGCGATCCAACTCGCTTCGTTTGAGCACTTCAAGCCGGGCGATCAGTCAGCCCAAAAAACGAAGTACAAAACCGCTAATATCTCCGGCGTCGCTGATGACCAAAGTGGCTGTAACAACTCTGTTATCCTCCATGTAGGTGGTACTGCGAAGCATGTCCTCACCTTCCGGATAATTAAATTCGATATAGCCTTGGCCGTCTCCAAAACCCCCATCCAATTTTCCGTTTGGCAAATAACGTGCGACCAGTTGCCCTCTGGATCCGCCAATTAAAGCCCCCCCGGCAGCAACAATTTTTCCATCACTCCGTACAACGCAGCTTCCCCAGACGTGCCCGCTGACTAATTGCTCAATGAGTGGTTTTCCGTTGTTAAAGACCATGTTGTAGCTGCCAGTTTCGTTGAGGTTGATCATCAGGGACTTGCTCGCTAATTGCACGCTCCCACCCCCAACGGCGAGCACCCCACCATCTTTTTTAAGGTTAAGACGACTGAGAAAAAGACTTCCTCTTTCGTCAGGATCAGAAATAGTCACTGCGCCATTTTTCGTGGGGCCGTACTGCGAATCTACCGTACCGTCTTCGTTGTAACGAATGACAAAGGCCTCGCTGGGCACGTCAAGGCCTCGATCAAAGTATCCACAGACAACAATCTTTCTGTCCGACTGAACAACCACGCCACGGGCGTAATTGAAAAGGTAGTTAACGCCAGGAATGTCAACCAAGAGATAACCAGCCTCATTGAAACTTTTATCCAGAATACCTGTTTCATCGAGGCGTAATACGATCCCTTGAATATCATCGAAACCAAAAGTGAGTGAAGAGCTCAGCAATATTCTTTCTTTGCTCCCAGACCCAAATGGCTCTACAGCGGAAAATACATTCAAGTTGAGCGTTGCAGGTAGCTTGGCATCAACTTTCTCACTGACGCTTTCGGATACAAGCCTGGCTTTTGCCCATTTTTTGCTATCCCCCAGCTCCTCGATCTTGAGGATAACAATGCCGTCAACACCAAAGGCGCTGTCCAAAGCACCTTCTGCATTCATGCGTACAACCGCCAAAGTGTCTGGGTCAAAAATTGAATCTGGGACTGCTCGCCCGGCAATGATCCAGCCGTCGCTTTCCAGCAAATGAATACTGCCAGGTGAAAAACTCATTCCTTTAACGAACGGAATATCTACAACGCCATTTTTGCCGAATGTATTATCAATTTTTCCGGAGGGATCTAACCGTGCAATTTTGCACAGGCCGTTACTTGGTTCTGTATAAACCAGAAGTAACTTTGCCTCCGGCAAAGCCTGAACAAGCGACGGGAATTTTCCCTCGACCCCAGGGAATGGCAGTGTCAGCACCCCACCATCGGCAAAGGACGGGTCAAGTCCGCTGACCACCGCTTTATCAAGAATCCGGCTCATGTGTCGCACTCCCTAGTGACGATTGATAAATGCCTTAAAGGGGCATAAATACGAGTGGAACACGAAGGAGTGCGGTTGTTAGCCTGTTATAAATGACAGTTTTATTGTCTTTAAGAGCCTGATTAGCGACTTAGCGTGCCAAAATGAATTCAAACTTTCGGCTTTGCCTTCCTTGGCTTCAAATACTTGGTCAACCCCTGGAACCAGATCACCAGCGCCGGGCTGCCCTTGATCTGGATCGACTTGTCATGAATCCCCGACATAAACGCCAACTGCTTGTTCTTCGCCTGCATCGTGGCAAAACCGTAGGCCGCATCTTTAAAAGCAATCGCAAATGCAAGCTCTGCATACACCTCGGACTTGCTGCTAATGCGAGATCGTCCGAACGCGGCCCGAGCCTTCGCCAGCTCCTACACCGACCGTGTTCACCCAACCGCTATTTTTTCATCCCGACCCGCCGCCGCATCTCGGCGGTGATCGACTGGCGGGTTTTCTTCAAGTCCTTCCAAGGCTCGTCACCGACCTCGGCCAATCGTTCATGCAAGGTGTGGATGTTCCACTGATTGCCCCCCTTGAGCTCGCCCACCTCTTCGCGAAAGATCGGCACCGACACCGGCAGCCCTTCGCGGGTGCGCACGGCGTAGGCGCAGATGGTCGTGGCGCCCAGACCGTTTCGCAGGTAATCGATGAAGATCCGCCCGACCCGGTTCTTCGGTCCTGACACAGCGGAAAAACGCTCCGGCAGTAATTTGGCCATGTGGCTGACGATCGCGTGGCTGAAGTCTTTCACCTCATCCCAGCCCAGCTTGTGGGTCAGTGGCACCACCAGGTGAATCCCTTTGCCGCCGCTGGTCTTGAGGAACGCCTTGAGCCCCAGTTCATCGAGCACCGACAGGGTCAGCTGGGTGGCTTCGACCATGCTTTTCCAGGGCAGCGCCGGGTCCGGATCGAGGTCGAGGACGAAGCGGTCGGGTTTGTCGAGGTTGTCCGAGGTGGCGTTCCAGGTGTGCAACTCGACGGTGCTCATCTGCACGGCGCCGATCAGGGCTTCGGCGTTGTTGATGATCATCACCGGTTGGCCGGTGAGTGCCTTGTCCAGGGTGGTGATTCCCGGAATGGCCAGGCGCTCGGCGTTCTTCTGGAAAAACAGTTCGCCGGCGATGCCGTCCGGGGCGCGCACCAGCGCCACGGGCCGGTCCTTGAGCTCGGGCAAAATCCATTCGGCGACGCTGGCGTAGTACTCGGCCAGTTGCACTTTGGTGGTGCCGCTGCTGGCGTCGATCACCCGGTCCGGGTGAGTGATGCGCACCTTGCCCTCGCCCAGGCCGATTTGTGAGGGCGCGGGCGCGGCTTTCTTTTTGGCAGGGGTGGAAGGTTTTTCGGCAGTGGTTTTTTTCGCGGCTGAAGTCTTCACGGCTTTCGGACGCTCCTCGGTAATGTCTTCGGCAGGTTTGTCGTCACGCAGGCCATGGAACACCGCGTGACGGACTGAACCTTCTTTGGTCATTTCGGCATAAGCGACCTCAGCCAGCAGCGTGGGCTTGAGCCAGTGCACACCCTTGGCTTCAAAACCACTCGGCGGGTTGACCACTGAAGTCTTTTTGGTCTGCAACGGTTTCAGTTGCTCGTAGATGCGCTTGAGCGTCATCTCGTTAAACCCGGTGCCAACCTTACCCGCGTAACGCAACTCACCGCTGTCGCGGTCATGCAATCCCAGCAGCAGCGCACCGAAGGCATTGCGCGAGCCTTTAGGGTCAGTGAAGCCGACAACCACAAATTCCTGCCGATGCTTGCACTTGAGCTTGATCCAGTCGCTGCTGCGTCGCGACACGTAAGCCGAGCCCAGACGCTTGCCGATCAACCCTTCCATCTGCATTTGGCAGGCGCTGTTGAGCAGCGCTTCCGGTTCTTCACTAAAGGCATCGGAGAAGCGCAGCAGCGGGTCTTTGTTGGGGTTGAGCACGGTCGACAGCGCCACCCTTCGCTCCTCGACAGGCACCTCGCGCAGGTCCACGCCGTTGAGGTAAGGCATGTCGAACAGGTAGTAGACGATGTTGCCGCTGCGGCCCGAGTCGAAGGCGTTTTGCAAGGCCTGGAAGTCCGGCACGCCCTGCTCGTCGGCGACCACCATTTCCCCGTCGAGCCAGGCGGATTCGAGGCCTAGCGCCGCCAACGCCTCGGCTTGTTTCGGCAGTTTGTGGGTCCAGTCGTGGCCGTTGCGGGTGAACAGTTTGACCTCGTCGTGGTCGATGCGCGCCATGATCCGATAGCCGTCGAACTTGATCTCATAGCTCCACTCGCCGCCCGGGGCCTTTTCGACCAGCGTCGCCAGTTCCGGTTTGAGCAGCTCCGGCAATTTGGCTTTGCGGGCGCCCGTCAACGGCGCCGACTTTTCTTTGCGCGCCGGGGTGGCGGGTTTTTTGACGGGTTTTGGTTTGGCAGCGGCCTTCGGCTTTTTGGCCACGATGGTCCGGTCACTGAGCACGCTGTCGGGTTCGGCGGCGACCACGTCGTAATCGCTTTCGGGTTTGGCCGCGCCGTCCTGATGCTTGATCAAAAACCATTGCTCCTGCTTGCCTGGCATGTGCGTGCGCACCAGGTTCCACAGGCCGCCGAGCTTCTCGCCTTTCAGCTCGAATTTGAGCTTACCCTTGGCGTAAGCCTCGGCCGGATCGTCCTGAGGAATCCACACCCCACGGTCCCAGACAATTACGTCGCCGGCGCCGTAATGCCCTTCGGGAATGCTGCCCTCGAACGTTGCGTAATCAATAGGATGGTCTTCGACGTGCACCGCCAGGCGCTTGACCTTGGGGTCCAGTGACGGGCCTTTGGGCACTGCCCAGCTTTTCAGCGCGCCATCGAGCTCCAGGCGAAAATCGTAATGCAGGCGCGAGGCGTCATGCTTCTGAATGCAGAACTGCAAGGCATGGTCTTTCGAGGTTTTCTTGCCCGAACGTTTGCCGGCGGCCGGTTCAGAGGTCGCCGAGAAATCGCGCATGCGGTTGTAATCGTCCAGGCTCTTGGTCATGGCGCACCGGCTGACGTAACGGTGCCCCCGATGCCCGGGCCGATCCTCGTGACAATCAGGGCGACGACGGCAATGCGTTCCACCCGCTGATAGCCAGGGGTCAACAGTTCTTCACCGAACACATCGGGGTCGAGTTCGTGGTAAGTCCAGCCAAACATCGGCGATTCCAGATACGGAGTCACCGCATCCAGAAACGGATCGACGCCATCGATCATCGCCACGCCGGTGTACAGCACCAGGGAGCCACCGGGGGCCAACCGATACAAGGCTTGCTCGACAATGCGCAACGACAATTGCGCGCCAAGCGCGCCGCCGCCATTCCGGTAAGCACGCTCGGCCGGGTCGGCCATGTAGGGCGGATTGGCGACGATCAAGTCGAAGTGGCCGTCGACGTCTTGCAGCACATCGCTGGCTTCAATGCAGACGTTAGCCACCTCGGCAAGCGCGACGTTGACCGCCGTCATGCGTAACGCCAACGGGTTGATGTCCACGGCCAGCACCTCGGCTTCACGGCGTGCGCGGGCAATCACAATCGCTCCGGCGCCAGCGCCGCAGCCGATGTCCACGGCGCGCCTGATCGGCGCGAAGCTCTGTTGCAGATGGGTGTGAATCAGCTGAGCAAAACGGTAGGTGTCAGGACCAAAGAACACCGCGTCAGCGGCATCAGTGGGGTAACCCGAATGCACGAACAACAGGTCATCGAGGCTTGACCAGCGCACATGACTTTTCAATCGACCATTGCATTCCTCTAGGACGCCTGCCTGTTGCAACTGCCGCTGCTCATCCACCGACAACAGACCGGGCTCAAACCACCGCGACCAGCCAAATACTTCGCGCAGGGTCCGGGCGCTTTGCCCGAAGACGCGATCATTGACCCGCTGATGGGTCAGCGGCGTTGGCGTGATGAAACGGTAACCGTCGGCCTGCAAGCGGCGCCCCAGTTGCAACAAGGCCAGATCGGCGGCGCCAAGGTGTTCTTCCTGATTCATGAAGGGCTCCCTATCGAAAACCGGATTTGAGTTCGATGAACCGTCGCGTGGCCATCAGGCCCGCGGGGTGGGCGTGCCGATGGGCAGACAACCATGGAATCAACACCTGCATTTGCTCGTCGGCGGCAAGCCCTTTAAGTGTAGCGTGCAGGCTTTGGACATCCGGGTCATTGACGGGCACTGGTGGTTCGGCCGCGGCACGGTTGCCGCGGCGAACCGCGGCCGGCGCTCGCTCAGCTCGCCAGTCCCCGGCAATCCAGTCGTGCAGCAGTTGTTTTTCGTAGGGGCTGAACACCCCGAACATCGCCGCGCCGTCGCCCTCGACCAATTGCCAGAAACGGCTGGCTTGCGGGTCCTGGTGGCGCTTGATCCAGCCCTTGTTTTCCATCGCGCTGAGGAAGCCTGGCAACTGCTCCGGTGACGACAACCATTGATTGACGGTCCTGCCCTCAAATCGGCAAAAGTCGGAATGCATGTGCTGACCAAACGGGCGCTTGCGCTCAAGCATGCTCAGCAATTCGCCGTACAGATTGAACGACTCGATGATCGTGCGACTGCCCTGCCCCAGATCGTTGAGCCGATAACCCAGCGCAACCCTGCGCAGAAAGTCTTCACGGTCGCCTTCCACCGGCAACAATTGCAACACCGACTGCACGGCCTTTTGCGCGTGACCGGTGCTGGCATTGTCGATGGTCACGTGCAGGGTGAAGTAATACGGATCGATGCCCAGCTCGCTGAGTTCATAGGCGCTGATCAGCAAGTGCAGCGGCAGTTGTTCATAACCGAGGTTGTAGCCGATCACTTCCGGCAAAAAATCGTCACTGCAATAACCCAACGCCAATTGCAGCGCGCCTTGCAGGTAGCGCTCGTCCGGGATGAACGCGTTGTCCAGCAAGCCATGTTCGGCGAGCAGCTTGCGGTAAATCACCACATGATTTTGCGCCGGGTTGCCGTCGCCCAGTTCTTCCAGATAGGTGCAAATCAGGCCTTCGAAACGCGGGTCATGCCAGTGCCGCAGCAGGCCATACAGCCACGCGCCATCCACCAGTTTGGTCGGGGCAACGGCTTGCAGGAAAAACAACGCATGCGCCTTGTTGGTGAAGAACTGCCGCGGCCCGCCGTCCTTGCGCTGTTGCAGGTAATCGGCGTATTGGCGAGCCACGTCGGCGCAGTGCTGTTCGACAAAGGTTTGCAGGGCCGACAGGTCTCGCGGCATGTCCTCAGGCAGGTCCGCGGCTTGCGCAAGTTGAGCCTCGAGAAAGGATTGGCCGAGTGCACGCTGGTGTTCGATATCGTCGCTCAGCAGTAACTGTTCGTAGACAGGTTTTATGCTGCCGGCGGTCAGGATCGCGCGTTCGTGGGCCGGCCGGGATTCAAGTCGTGTCAGGGCAGTCATGGGGTCGTCTCTCGATCTGAGGCCAGTGGCAGGACGTGAATCAGCACGTCTCTACATCAGCAGAGCGACACCCCCGGAAGAAAATTCCATCGGCGTTTAAATCGCCCGGACAGACGGGCTTGTGGCTCGGCACCCGGCGGCAGATCAAGTGAATATACTCAGCGGGTGTGGACTCATCCTTCGGAGAGCAATCATGCGAACGGTTCATGTCATCGAGCCCGAAAAAAACCCCGACCCGGTCAGTGTTGTGGGTGAGGCCATCACCATTCTTGCGGGCGGGGATCTGAGCAAGCCTTTTGAAATGCATATCCAGGAAGGCAGGCGGGTAATGCCGATCAGTTAAGGAGCGACACAATCCGTAGCAGCTGGCGAAGCCTGCGTTCGGCTGCGAAGCAGTCGTAAAACCTGAGTTTGCGGTCTTCCTGAAACACCGCATCGTCTGATTTCACGACTGCTAACGCAGGCTTCGCCAGCTGCTACGGATCGCGTTTGGGCTTAACTGATCGGTATTACCCTGCGGAGGCCGTTTTTATGATCGTTCCCACGCTCCACTCTGCGTGGGAATGCCTCTCGGGACGCTCCGCGTTCCTTCCACGAAGCCAGAGCCATGCCTGGCATCTTAGTGACGCAGAGCGTGGGAACGATCATCAGGCCACGCCACCTTTGGCCTGTTGCTCCAGATGCACTTGCAGCTCCGGATCGATCTTCAGTGCAGCAGCCAGTTCATCCAGATAGCTACGTTCGGCGTCCTGCTGATCGTCCACCAGCATCACACTGGCCAGATACATCTCCGCCGCCATTCCGGAATCCGTGGCCGACTGCGCCACATCGGCGGCGTCCAGCGGCCGCGCGACTTCGTCATCCAGCCATTGCTGGAGCTCGGGGTCATCGGTGTGGCGGCCGATTTCGGTGCTGATCATCTGCTTCTCGGCGTCATCTATCCGGCCATCGGCCTTCGCCGCCGCAATCAATGCACGAAGAATCGCGTGGCTGTGGTCCTCGACTTCCGGGCCGGACAACAGGTCGACAGTGCGCGGCGCCTGTTGCGGCGCCGAGGCCTGGCTGCGTTGCCAGGCTTGATAGGCCTGGAATGCCATCATTCCGAGCGAAGCCAGCGCCGCGTAATTGGTGCCTCCCCCCGAGCGGGTCTGGGTCGAACCACCCATGGTTGAGCCACCGCCCAGCAGACCACCGAGCAAACCACCCAGGCCACCGCCCCCGGCGCTTGAACCGGCACCACCGCCCAACAGGCCACCGAGCAATCCACCGAGACCGCCGAGACCACCTTGGGCCGACGCACCACCGCCACCCTGTTGCGACATTGAGCCTTGGCCGGCCCTTAGTAATTGTTCGAGCAGATCGCTGGTGTTCATGACGATGTCCTCATCGATTGGAGTGATCCAGTCAGGCAACGATAGTCCTCGCCGGCAAATGCGCCACCACCGTTTGGCTGACGTGAACCCCTTATCGCCCTTGACCCTGATGACCATCGGCTGCAAGTGTTCTACCCTCGCAAACCCGATGCCCACAGGATCAACGTACACATGGACCGCCACCTGATTGTCGTCAGCGACGTCATCGAACCTGAAGTCGAGCACGTACTCAGCGCCGGGCTGAGCGCCTTCAATGATCAGATGACCGGCATCAACGACCGCCGGTCGCTGGCAGTCATGGTCCGCGATCCGGATACCCATCAGGTGCTGGGCGGTATTACCGGGCGTACGTCGCTCGGTCTGCTGTTTCTCGATTTGTTCTACTTGCCCGAGTCTCTGCGCGGCTCCGGGCTCGGGTCTCGACTGCTCAACGCGTACGAGGAAGAAGGCCGTCGTCGCGGTTGCCGCTCGGCGGTGCTCTATACCCTCAGTTTCCAGGCCCCGCAGTTCTATGAAAAACACGGCTGGCAGCGCTTCGGGGAAGTGCCTTGCGACCCGCCAGGCACGAGTCGGGTGTTCATGAGCAAGGCGCTGTGAATGAGCCTGTCTGTACCTGATCAATCCGGCGATCGGCACGCTTGAGTCAAAGGTATCGCCGCGCCGATCTGTTTCATTTAATAGCCCGGATTAATCCGGGGTATTTTTTTGCCGCACAGCTAAGATTTACAGATGGTGAACCTTATCCCCGGATACCCGGTCGATACATGCAACCTGACTTGGTTTGCCGACACCCCCGATTGAAGGGGTGATAACAGGCTTGCTTCACTTTTTGGAGAACGCCCCCGTGATATCGACCCTACACATCGCCAGGCTCAAAGCATGGGGCGCCCATGGTTTTACCGCCACCGGCGTGGTCACTGCCTTCCTCGCGACCCTCGCCCTGCTGGAAAACCAGGCCACAAACTGCCTGCTGTGGCTGGGCGTCGCCCTGATCGTCGATGGGCTGGATGGCGCGTTGGCACGCAAGGTCAATGTCCAGTCGGTACTGCCAAGTTTCGATGGCTCGATCCTCGATCTGGTCATCGACTACCTGACGTATGTGTTTATCCCCGCACTGTTCATTTATCGTTACATCCCCTTGCCGGACTACACGCTGCTGCTGTCCGTGTCGCTGATTCTGGTCTCGTCGCTGTTTTGCTTCTGCAACGTCAACATGAAGAGCAAGGACAACTACTTCCAGGGCTTCCCCGCCGCCTGGAACGTGGTCGCCCTGTGCCTGTACATCATCGCCCCGTCACCGTGGATCACTTTTCTCACCATCATCGGCCTGGCGCTGTTGACTGTGACGCGGATGAAGTTCCTTCACCCGTTCCGCGTGCGCAAGTTCATGCCGATCAACATCGCGGTAACGGCCATCTGGCTGCTGTGCAGCTTGTCGCTGGTGGTCAACCATCCAGTGATCAACCCGCTGGTGATGGGGCTTTGGCTGCTGATGTCGGCTTACTTCCTGGGGATCTGCATCTGGCGCACAGCGCTGGAGTGGTTCGAAAACTCGCGGGGATAAGGGAACACATCGGCCATGCCCATCCATATCGTGCGCCTCGGTTCACCGCGCGCCGCCAATGAAGGCCTGCGCCTGGGCACGGTGCGTCGCCCGCCGCGTGGCGTGCCCAAGGCCGAGTTTGCCAGCCGGGATTTTTATGACGTGTGGCAGCCGCTGCTGTCTCCCAGTGCAGAACTGGTCGCAGAAGCCAAAGCGGCGGAAGACGCCAAGGCGTGGGAAGCCTTCAAGCGCAAATTCAAGACTGAAATGAACCACCCGGCACCCAGCCAATTGCTCGACTTGTTGGCGGCGTTGTCCCATCAAACGTCACTGGCGATTGGCTGTTATTGCGAAGATGAAGCGCATTGCCATCGGTCGGTGTTGCGGGCGTTGTTAGAGGAGCGTGGTGCGCAGCTCAAATAGTCGCTCAAGATCGAGCTAAAGGATTTCGGTAAAGACACAAGGATTAGGGTCTTCAAATGAATAACCAGATTCGACTCGCCACCCTTGACGATGCGACAGCCATCAGCCAAGTCATCATTCAATCGCTGCGCCAGTCCAATGCCCTGGATTACCCGCCCGAAGTCATCACACAAGTAGAGAAAAGCTTTTCTAGCGAGGCCATCCGCGCCTTGTTGAGCCAACGCCAGGTCTTTGTCGTCACCATCGATAAGCGTGTCGTCGCCACGGCCAGCCTTGATCAAGACGTTGTGCGTAGCGTATTCGTCGAGCCAGGCCATCAGGGGCGCGGACTCGGCAGGCAGTTGATGGCAACGATTCAATCTGTCGCCCAAGACGCAAAAATCGAGGTACTGCGCGTCCCCTCCTCCATCACCGCAGAAGCCTTTTACTTCAAGTTGGGTTATCGAAAGATCCGCGACGAGTTTCACGGGGCCGAGCGCACGATCATTATGGAGCGGCGTTTGACGCCCGTTGTCGACGCCTCGACGTCAGTTCAACGGGGCTGACATTCAAAATAAGTAGGAGTTGATCGATGCGCATCGCCTTGCTGTCAGACATCCATTTATCCGTCAACGCATTACCTTTTCCCGATGTGGATGCCGATATTGTCGTTCTCGCCGGAGACATCTCTCGTCCGGCTGCGGCCATTGAGTGGGCCAAATCGTGCCCTGTTCCGATCGTGTACGTGGCAGGGAATCACGAGTTTTATGGCAGCGACTTGATCTCTACCTACGAATATTTGAACAGATTGTCGCAAGGCACACAGATCCACGTATTGGAACGCTCGGAGTATGTCCACAACGGCGTGCGGTTTTTGGGTTGCACGCTGTGGTCTGACTATCGACTTTTCGATTCTGCAGAGGATCGGGCACAGGGTGTTGATCTGGCTACGAAGCTCATGCGGGACTTCACCCACATAAAAATCTCGCCCGATTTTCCAGACCTGTTCAGCCCGGCGGTTTCCCAACTGATTTTTTTACAGACCGTCGCTTGGCTGGAAGATTGCTTCACCCGCGACAGAACCACTCCCACGGTGGTGGTTTCGCATTTCGCACCAACACGGTTGAGCATAAGCCCGCTGTTTGAGAATTCGCCGATTAACGCGAGTTTTGTTTCAGACCTCGAAGACCGGATCAAGGTCTGGCAGCCGGCACTTTGGCTGCATGGCCATACCCATGGGAGCTTTGACTACCAGGTGGGCAAAACTCGCGTCATTTGCAACGCCCGGGGTTATGCAAAAAATGGCATTAATGAAAATCCGGATTTTAATGGCTCATACGTGATTGACCTGGATATCTGAGGCAACGCGACCCTGCCTCCTGGAAGCCGGGTCCAGAAAACCGAGCAAGGCCTGCCGGGTGTCATGCAAGGCCGCCGAGTGTTCCATATCGAGGAAATGTCCGGTGTTCTTGATGGTATGGAAACGGGACTGAGGGGCATGATCGGCGAACAGTCGGGCGTCTTCGACCGAGGTGTACTCATCCCATTCGCCGTTGACAAACAGCAGCGGTATCTCGATGGCAGCGGCACAGGCGACATAGCAATGGGTGTCTTGGGTCAGCACCTCATTGACGTGGAAATGCATCTGCCTGTACTCGTGTTCGTCCAAGCTTCTGACATGGCGGTCATTAAAGCGTTTGAACAGCGATGGCAGGTGCTTTCCGATCGTGCTGTTGATCAAGCGACCGACACCGAGGCGGTCGCAAGCCTGGAGATGGTTCAGGCCACTCTCCAGGTAATCGCGCATCGGTGTATTGATCCGCGCTGCGAATGAACTGATCACCGCCTTCTCGATTCGTTGCGGCCGCTGGGCCAGCGCCAGCAAGGTGGCCGCACCGCCCCAGGAAAAGGACAACACGTGGTGCGCACCAAAGTGTTCGATTAAATCCAGCAATATCGCGGCCTCGTCTTCCTTTCGGATCGGTTGGCCGTGGAGGTTGTGTTCCTTCGACTGACCGGCGTAGGGCTGGTCGTAGAGAACCACATTGAATCGCGGCTGCAGGTAACGCACCGTTTGGGCAAAAGATGCGGTCGTTGCCAGTGAGCCATTGACCAGAATGATGGTCTTGTCAGCGGCTGTGTTGAGATAGTGCTCGGTATAAACCTTGTACTTCCCGCAGATCTCGACGATGGCAGTTTTCGGCATCATGACATTTACTTCCTTGAACCCATTGGACTAAGCGCACAGCGTTTGGGATGCCCACAGGGCCCTATCGCAGAAAGCAGTACACGTGGACCTGACAGCGAAGTGTCAGGCCAATACATTAATAACTCAGGGTGATTTTCAAGCGTCAACGTATAGGCCTCCTCGGGCTTGATCTGGCAACACGGACAAGCAACAACAGCGCGAGGGTGCTCCGATGGTTACCGTGACCAATTAGTCACTGACTGACCATATGTTCAGAGTTAAGCAGGGATTTCCCCATCTGCAAGAACGCAGACGAGTTATTGCGTCGAATCGCAAGCTAAGGCTGGAGGCGTGAGGCGTGAGGCGTGAGGCGTGAGGAATCAGATGCGCAAGTGCGCACTCATGTAGTCAATGAAAACGCGCAGCTTGGGCGAGGCATAACGGCTGGCCGGCCACAGCATCCAGAAGACGACCTGGCGGTCAATGTAATCGTCCAGCACGGTGACCAGCTGGCCGCTTTCCAGCGCTTCGCGCACCAGGAAGGCAGGCAGAAAGGCAATACCCCTGCCCTGGATGGCAGCATAGGCAAGAGGCTCGATCGTGTTCGACGTCATCGTGGCGGGAAGAACCAATTCAGCCTCGGAGGCTTCGAGCCGCAGCGGCCAACGCTCCAGCTTTCCCGTTGCGGGGAATTTGTGTTGCAGGCATAAATGGCGTTCCAGTTCACGAGGATTAGCGGGTACACCCTGCCGCTTGAGATACGTGGGCGATGCCACCAGCACATGTGCGCAGGAGCCCAGGCGGCGCGCGGTCAAGCGCGAATCGGTTTGCTCGCCGGTCCGAATCACCGCATCGAACCCCTCCTCGATCACATCGACCATGCGGTCGCAAAAATCGATATCCAGTTCGACTTCCGGATACTGCTCCATGAACCCGTCAAAGGCCGGCATCATCAGGTCGCCCAGTAGAGGTGTGCCCACGCGAAGCCGCCCACGTGGACTGCCCGCCAGGCCTGACAGCTCGGACTCGGCAGCGGTGACCTCGCTGAGGATGCGGCGGCATCGCTCAAGGAACAGGGTCCCCTCGGCCGTCAGCGTGATGCTGCGTGTGCTGCGATGAAACAGCCGTACATGCAAGCGCTCTTCCATTCGAGCGATGGTTTTGCCCACGGTCGAGGACGACACCCCTAACTGGCGGGCGGCCTCGGTAAAGCTGCGCGTTTCGGCAACCTGCACGAACATTGAGATGCCACTCAGACTTTCCATCGCTGTTCCTGCTTGCCCCGGTACAACCCAACCTACAAGGCGGGATTACGGAAAAACCATCCGAAATGTTCGGCATCGCGGGATATTTTTCTCGACGCATTTTACGCCTACATTGCGCCCATCCCACCACTGATAGGTATCGATGTCATGTCCAAACTGCATACGAGCATCCAAATTGGCCCACACCAAATTGCCCATCGCGTCGTCCTGGCGCCACTTACCCGTATGCGTGCCGAGCCAGGCGCCATCCCCGGTCAGTTGATGGCCGAGTACTACGCCCAGCGTACAACTGCTGGTGGGCTGCTGATTGGCGAAGCCACTATCGCCGCACCCAATGGCAATGGATACCTCGGTGCTCCCGGTTTGTATGACGACAGCCAGATCGCCGGCTGGAAGCTCGTGACCGACGCCGTCCATGCCAAGGGCGGCAAAATCTTCCTGCAGCTCTACCATGCAGGGCGCCAGTCCAATAGCCTGTTGCAGCCGGACGGCGGCCAGCCAGTGGCCCCTTCCGTCGTGGACCACGGCGGCCTGGCCTTCACCGAGACCGGCTGGACCCCCGGCACCCCGGCGCGCGAACTGACCATCGCGGAAATCCGCGGGCTGGTAGACAGCTTCAGCGCTGCGGCCGAACGCGGTATCGCAGCCGGATTCGACGGCGTGGAGTTGCACTCGGCCAACGGCTACCTGTTCGATCAATTCCTCCAGGACGGTAGCAACAAACGTACGGATATCTACGGTGGCTCGTTCGAGAACCGCAGTCGGTTCCTGCTGGAAGCAGTAGAAGCGGTGATCGCCGTCTGGGGCAGCAATCGGGTGGCGGTGCGTCTGGGGCCAAGCGGCAATTTCGGCGATATGTCCGACAGCGACCCCGTCGGCCTGTTCACCTATGTCGCGCGCGAGCTGAACAAGCTGGACCTCGCCTATCTGCATCTGATCGAGCCGCGCATTTTAGGTGTCGCCGAGGACGATCGCCGGGACCAGAATCCGGTGGCGTCCCAACTCATCCGCCAGCACTACAAGGGCACCCTTATCGCGGCGGGCGGCTTTTCCGGTGAATCGGCGAAGGCGATCCTTGAGGCCGGCGATGCCGACCTGGTCGCGTTTGGTCGCCACTTCATCGCCAACCCTGACTTGCCAGAGCGCCTGCGCAAGGGCTGGCCGCTGAACCCTTACGACCGCGAGACGTTCTTCGGTGGCACCGAGGTGGGTTACACGGACTATCCTTTCCATACCGAAGCAGCATGACAATCCGCACCGCTGGCAACTGGGGGTCGTAGTACCCCCAGCTGTCCAAAAAACCTGATCCACTTCAGTAACGGGACCTGCCGGGCCCAAGGTGCATTCTGGCTGATGGGAGGTGCTGAAGAGATGAAGGACCTTTTCACCTACAGGCTTTTCACCAGGGTGGCGCGACTGGGCAGTTTTTCGGCCGCAGCACGCGAAGTGGGTCTTTCTCAATCCCAGGTTTCCAGGATTGTGGCCGAACTCGAAGCCGATCTCGGCACTCTGCTCTTGGCAAGATCGACACGCGCGGTCGTGCCCACTGAGGCAGGGGCGGATTTTCTGTCGCGCATGGAGCCCATTCTTGCAGCGGTTGAAGACGCTGAGCAGAGCGTTCGCGGGGGTGGAGAGCTGCGTGGCGTCGTCCGGATCAGCATGCCAACGAGCATCGGCGTCAGGGAAATCATTCCACGTATAGCGCCGTTCGCAGCAATACATCCCAACTTGCATATCCAGGTCCTGCTCGCCGATCACTGGCAGGATCTGGTCCGCGAAAACATCGATGTTGCGATAAGGCTAGGGCGGCTCTTGGATTCCAGCGCAACGAGCCGTCAGATCATGACCATCAAGCGATTCATTCTCGCCTCCCCCGCCTACTTGCGCGCCGCTGGAGAGCCGACGACACCGGACGACTTGCAATCACATCGCATAGTTGCAGGCCCAGCCTCGACTGTCCCGAGCGGCTGGATGTTCACACGCAATGGAGAGACCAGGACCATTCAGCTCGAGGCTCACTTCTCGACCGACGAAAATGAGGGCGCTGTCGCAGCCGCAGCCGCTGGGTTGGGGATCACGTCGACAACGGCCTGGGCATGCCGGCGTGAGCTGGAAAGTGGTGAACTCGTCACACTGCTCACCGATTGGGAGACCGAATCCGTGCCTGTTCATGCCTACTTCCCCCATGGTTCACGCACCCGGGGTGCCGGCCGCGCCTTGATCGAGCATCTTGTAACCAGTCTTCTGGCTGAGGGTTGTGACACGTCGAGCTTGTAGGTTTATGCATCCCTTACATAGAAGATAGCGAAAAAGAGTGGCTAATCAGATCCCGCCGAAGCTGCCAATTTAGTGTCACCCCCCTGCACGACGCACCGGTCGATCTATTCATCCGGACGGCGCGCTGGACGGCCTTTATTTTCATCCTTCCAGGAGAAGTGTCATGCGTATGACCGGCAATACTATCTTCATCACCGGCGGCGGCTCCGGCATTGGACGAGGCTTGGCCGAAGCCTTCCACACGCTCGGCAATCAGGTGATCATCTCTGGCCGGCGGATGGAGCGGCTACAGGAGACGCTCGGCGCCAATCCGGGTATGGCCGCCATTGAGCTCGACATTACCGACCCGGACAGCATCCAGGTGGCAGCGCAGACGCTCATTTCCAATTACCCGAACGTGAATGTGCTGATCAACAATGCCGGCGTCATGATGCTGGATCACGCAGACAAGCCAGTGGACGATGCGCTCGCACTGTCGACCGTCACCACTAACCTGCTCGGCCCGATTCGCATGACCTCGGTCCTGATCGAGCATCTGAAGGCGCAACCTGATGCGGGGACATGGCCTCCAACTGGTCGAAGTCGCGCCGCCTTGGGTACGCACCGAGCTGCTCGATAGCAGCGAGGAAGAGCGCGCCATTCCTCTCGACCAGTTCATTACGGAAGCGATGAAGCAGTTCGAGAGCGGCGTGGACGAAATCCTTGTCTCTCCCGCCGAAGCCATGCGTGCCAACCCTGGCCCGAACGAGCATGCGTGGGTCAATCAGTTCAACGACATGATCGCAGCCGGGCCCGCTTTGGGCTGACGCGACGATGTCAGAACTGGCAACATCGGGCGGCCCCAGCGGTCGCCTACCCCTCACATTGCTAACAGGACCAAGACCATGACCGCACGCACACCCGCCGAGAACAAGGCCATCGTTCTCGAAGGCTTCGACACCCTATTCAACCGCAAGGATTTGGCTGCGGCCGAACACTTCTGGTCGCCCTCTTATATTCAACACAGTGCTCATGTGCCCCCAGGCCGCGAGGGCCTGTTCGATCTCGTCGCCACGGGATCGCCCACCCTGCATTACGAATGCCAGCTCGCGGTGGCACAAGGCGATTTCGTCATGCTGCACGGCCGATTCTCTGGCCTCGGCCAGCCGGTGAACTGGGTCGTGGTCGACATACTCCGCCTCGAGAACGGCGTGATGGTCGAGCATTGGGATGTCATCCAGGACGAGGCCACGCGCGAAAGCTCCGCGGGCGGCCATCCCATGTTCGGAGATCACTTCCCCGGCTGACGCCCCTCGAACAACCACTCGGTCGTTTGTTGCGGCGACGAACAACACAACGCATCGGTCTCGTCGAAATACTTGGCTATTGGCCCGCGCCTTGCTTTGGCATCTGTTGCGTGATGGGCGTTGCAGGATGCAGACCGCAAGCCTGGCAACGATCATGGCGTTTATGCAGAACCTGAACGGGGTGTTGATTGTGGCAAGCATCTAGACGACAGACCGCCCTACTTTCAGGAACCCCCCCCAAGGTTGGGGACTTTCGCCCGCCAGCGCTGGCAGGCTTATTAATTGCCAAACTTCACTAAAAGCAGGCTGGCCACACTCCGCGCGCAAATAAAAAAATAAATGAATTACAAGGGGAGCCCTACCTTGAAAACTTCAACAATCTGCGTCGCGGGCAGCCTTTTGGTTTCGGTCGCGGCGTCTGCTACAGGGATGATTCCCGTCATCGACCTGGACTTCACAAGATCGGCTGCTGAAACGCTGAAAAAACGGGGCATCAACGACGCTTGTATCGTCGCCGCTTCAAACCCGAAAACGTTCACCTATTGCCGAGAAGGATCGCCAACGCTCTGGAAGTATCAGGCTTTGGATCTGGAGCAACAGGCGGTGATCCTGAATGACGAAAAGCTGCTCCTGACAGACAACGGGCAAATCACCGTCGCGGAAGCCGATAGCGCAGCCTGCCAACAAGACAACCCTGCGCCATTGGTTAAACCGGCGATTACTCGTGGGCTAGCCCTCGGCCTGATCACCCTTTTTCTGTTGATTGGTTTGCGATACACCTACCGGGCAAGCCGCCGTCCGTAACCAAAACATGATTGGCAAAGGGTCGTCGTAAACCTGCGCAAATCACGAGTCAGCACAGACTCAAAAAGCAGTGCTATTTGACGAGTCGCGTTTCCTTGGAAGGCCTGTATCCGAAGTACGAGCTATAGCACTTGCTGAAGTGGCTGGGCGATACAAAGCCACACGCAACCAACACGTCTACCTGGGACAGCTCTGTGTGCTGGAGCAGTCGACGCGCCTCTGTAATTCGCAGCTCCATGTAATACCGTTGCGGCGTTGTGCCCAGTTGCTCCTTGAACAAGCGCTCGAGTTGTCGACGCGAACGGCCTGCGTATACGGCCAACTGCTCCAACTCCAGAGGCTCTTCGAGGTTGGCATCCATCAGCTTCACCACCTCGCGTAATGGCGCACTCACGCAGACATTTTCAGTCGGTTTTATCCGCCGATAACGTGACTCCTCGAAAGCAAGAATGTCCTCAATCCCCTCGACGAGGGCTTTGTCGTGCAAGCCTTTGATCCAGTCCAGCGCCATGTGGAATGCCCCCGAGGGACTGGAAGCCGTGAGCCGGTCTCGATCAATGACGTAGGGCTCACTGGTGACATGCGTCGCCTTGGAGATTTCCGCGAGTGCGGGGCGATGTTCGGGGTGAATCGCGCAACGATATCCGTCAAGCAAGCCTGCCCTTCCCAGGAACCATGCGCCATTCCACAACCCGGCCAGACTGACACCCTGGTCTGATGCAGCCCTCAACAGGGAGATGAGTTCATCCGACGCTTTGAGTTCTGTCCTGTAACCGCCACAAATGACCAGAAGATCCAGGTCCTGGATCGCTGGACAATCGAAACGGGCATCCGGCCGAATGACCAGGCCCAGGTCACTGATGACCTCCTCATTGGTCAAGCCGAATGTTCGGGAAGAGAACAAGCCGGGGCGCAGAAGATTCGCGGTGACAATCGTATCCAGTGCTTGCGTGAATGCGGGCAGCGAGAAATGCTCAAGCAACAGAAATCCTGCCCGGACCATTTGAGTCTTCTCGTTGGGGTTCTCATTCAGATAGCGAAGATTTTTCCCCTTCATGCCTCCGCTAAATTGGCGTCGTTCGATCAATGTTCGACCTACTCGGTTACGTAACCCAACCTGTCGTTGGGTGCGTTGATAAACCTCAATGCTAACTGTAGAAGTTTCAAAACCACTAGCGCCATTTTTGCGATTGATCAGGCCAGCTGAAAGCCGTGACGTAGCTTTATGTCACTCGCAAGCTGCGCCTAAACGATGGCGGGATACCCATCGACACTGTCGGGCCAACGAGTCAGAACCTCGAAGCCGTCGTCAGTGACCGCGACCATATGCTCCCACTGAGCCGAGAGTGAGTGGTCCTTGGTGACCACGGTCCAGCCATCAGCCAGGGTTTTCACATGGCGTTTGCCAGCGTTCAACATGGGTTCAATGGTGAAGATCATGCCGGCTTTCAGTTTCAGGCCCTGGCCTGGGAAGCCGTAGTGAAGGACCTGCGGCTCATCGTGATAAATCTTGCCGATACCGTGACCGCAGTATTCGCGCACGACGCTGAATCCGTCTCTTTCGGCCACCTTCTGAATGGCATGGCCAATGTCACCCAGGGTAGCGCCGGGGCGGACGACGCGAATACCGGCACACATCGCTTCATAGGTCGTCTCTGCCAGACGTCGGGCTTCCGGGCCGGGCTCACCCACGAAGTACATGCGGCTGGTGTCGCCGTACCAACCCTCCTTGATAACGGCAATGTCAATATTGACGATGTCGCCATCCTTTAGTGGCGTGGCCGAAGGAATGCCATGGCAGACCACCTGGTTGACCGATGCGCACACGGTTTTCGGGAAGCCGTGATAGCCGACATTCCCCGGAATGGCTTTCTGCACGTTGACGATGTAGTCGTGACAGAGCCGATCCAGTTCGTCGGTGGTGACCCCCGCTTTGACATGCGGAGCAATCATGGCCAGGACCTCGGCGGCCAGCGTGCCCGCAGCTCGAGACATGGCTATTTCTGCCGGGGTATTGAGCTTTACATTAGTCTTCATTGCTTGGCTCCTGATGCTGCATCAACCTGGGCGCTTTGCGAAAAATCGGCGAGTGCGCACAGCTGTTTTACATCGAGGCCGCCAGCCAGTTCGGCACGAATCAGCACGCGGCAGATGTCGCTGTGGTCCAGGTTGGGATGTAACTCCGCAAGCATCCCGATGCGCATCCAGTGCTCGGCTTGTGCGTTGATCGAGCGACTCAACGCATCGCTGGCGACGCGCAGATTCTCGTGCATGGCTTCTGAAATTTTTACGATACCCACTGCTCAATCCAATATGAAATGTATATGGATCGTATATTAGTCGGTAGTCGTGTGAAATTGCAATTTCACGGACAAAACGCGCTGAGGCCGCCTGGATTGAAGGCGGGTCAGGTGGAGCCGATGGTGATCGGGTTCAGACCGGCACGCGAGTGGTGTACTTCACCCGCGATAGCGCGAACTGCGAGCTGGCATTCGCAACAGAGGGATGTCGCAACAGGGTGTGCATCAAGAATTGCTCGTAGTCTCGAATATCAGCCGCGACGATCCGAAGCAGGTAATCCCATTCGCCCGATACGGTGTAGCACTCGAGAATGTTCTCCTGGTCTGCGACGAAGCGTTCGAAGACTTCGGCATCCTGCTCGCCGTGGGACTTGAGCCGCAGCGAGCAGATCACATCGACATCGCGATTGACTGCCCGTCGATCAATCAAGCGAACGGTAGCCCCCAGGACGCCTGTTTCTTCCAATGCCCGAACTCTTCTCCAGCAGGAGGCTGGCGAACTGGACACCGCTTCAGCCAACGCTATTCCATTGAGGCTGGCATCGGACTGCAAGGTACGAAGGATACGTCGATCCAGATTATCGAGCTGAATGATTTTTTCCATTTTAGGCCTACTTGTGAATTCAGAATTTCATAGTAGTGCACCACCACGGAATACTGATCAAACAATATCGGCTCCAGTCGGCAAACTAACCATTCAGTTTGTCCGTCACTCTTTTCCCATCAAACCAGGCGATCTGCCTCGGTAGGGACGCAAACCGCACCGTGCTCCGTGCCTGTGTTCGTGCGCGCTGTGGCGGTGGAGATCTCATGCGGAAAATCAGTTTTTCCCCGGCCTGCATTGTCATCCTGTCGGGCGTGGTCGCAGCCCTGCACTTGGGCAAGGTTTCCCCGGCCATTCCCGCTCTCCAGGCCTCGTTGAACCTGACGATGGTGCAGGCAGGGTTCCTGCTATCGCTGACGCAACTGGCGGGTATGCTTGCCGGCGTTTTGATCGGTGTATTCAGCGATGGCATGGGGCTGCGCAGAAGTATCATTAGCGGTCAGATGATCCTGTGCCTCGCCAGTGTCATTGGTATGGGAGCGCGGCAGCCCGATGAGCTGCTGATGCTTCGAGCCCTGGAAGGCCTGGGCTTCCTGCTCACAACATTGCCGACGCCCGGATTGATACGACAACTGGTTTCTCGCGAGCGCCTGGCTTTACATCTGGGGCTATGGGGATGCTACGTAGCGATCGGTACCTCCATCGCTTTTATCGCCGGCCCCACATTGATAGAAACGATGGGATGGCAAGGGTGGTGGGGCGTTCCGGCCATCTGTTCGGCCGCAATGATTATCTGGCTTGTGCGAGCCGTACCATCCGATCGACAGCGCCAGCCACCAGAGAGTGCCTCTGCGCGGTGGACAGCGGTCCCCAGCGAAGTCTGGACGCATCGACTATGGACAACGCTGAAGGCGAGCGGCCCCTGGCGTGTAGGCATCGCCTTTGCCATGTACGCGGGGCAGTGGATTGCCGTCATCGGCTTTCTGCCATCGATCTATGCCGACACCGGTTTGTCGGTGCCGATGGCAGGTGCGCTAACGGCGCTGGCCGCGTTCGTCAATATCAGCGGAAGTACCTCGGCAGCGCTTTTGCTGCATCGGGGTATCAGTGCCAGGCGGCTGTTGATGGTCGGATACATGTGCATGGCCATCACGACGCTGTTCGCTTTCGGCCAGTTCACTCAAGGCATGCCTGTCGTGCGTTATGGCGCCGTACTGGTCTTTTCTGCCGTCGGCGGGGTAATCCCGGGGACGCTATTCATGCTCGCCGTGAGCGTTGCGCCCAGTGAACGAACCGTGTCGACGGCTGTGGGTTGGGTGCAGCAGATTTCATCAATGGGCATGTTTGTCATGCCGCCACTGCTGGCCAAGTTGGCCGGTTGGGCGGGTGGATGGCATTGGACCTGGTTGGCGTCAGGACTGGCATCGTTGATTGGCCTGCTGCTTGCGGCTGGCTTGGCACAAGACGATTACGTTTCATCTATGCCAGAGAAGGAATATTTGTGAGGCCTGGGCCTATGAGGTCGCCCCGGCCCCATGATCCGCACCGTTGAACCACTCCTATTGCAAGATTGCTCGATGGCCAGACTTGAAGCCAACTTCCCTGGCTTGCCAAACCACGACCAGACCGAGCAGCGCCAAAACCAGCAGCGTTGGGGGAAAAGAACTGGGTCCCTCCTTCTCCAGCAACAGCCCACCAACGATGCCACCCGCTGCCACTGCCAGATTGAAAATGGTGACCAGCATCGACTGCGCGACATCGGCGCCGTCACCGGCAGTATCGGCAATGGCCGTCTGTAGCAGTGTTGGCGCCCCACCGAACGTCAGCCCCCAGATCGCAATGCTCAGGAGCACAAGGCCGGGCGAGGTGCTTGCCATTCCCAACACCAGCGCCGCCATCGCGAAGACTGCCAGACTAAGAAGCGTCAGCGCGCGCAACCCGCGATCCACCCACATTCCTGTGACTGCGATGCCGACGATAGAGGCGACACCGAAGAGTAGAAGCACGAGGTCTATTCGCTGACCAAGTCCGACGGAAACCAGGAATGGCGCTATGTAGGTATAAAGGATGTTGTGCGCAAGTATCCAAACGAAAATCACGAAGAGTATCGAGCGCAGTCCTGGGGTCAGAAGAATGCTGCGGATCGGCTGACGCTGACGGTCAGTTTGTCCCGCGTAGTCAGGAACGCCAAACCGAACCCACACGAACAGCAGTAACGCGAGGGCTGACATGATCCAGAACACGCCACGCCAATCAAACAGAGCACCCAGCCAAGTGCCCAGGGGCACACCGAGACACAAAGCAACGGGTTGACCGATACCGACCACCGCCAAGGCCCGTCCCTGCAAATCATGGGGCACCATGCGGCGTGCATAACCGGCCAACAGTCCCCATATCACGCCCGCCGCCATTCCGGCGATGAAGCGCGCAACCAGGGTCAGTACATAGTGGGAGGACAATGCCGTCACGGTGTTGAAGACCAGCAACCCGCCGATCGCCATCAGGAACAACGGCCTCCTGCGCCATTTTCGCGTAGCAGCAACGACCGGAATCGCCGCCAGCACCGAACCCAAGGCGTAGAGCGTAATCAACTGACCCGCCATGGCCTGCGAGACGCCCAGCCCCTGCCCAATCAGGGGCAGCAGGCCGGCAGGCATGGTTTCCGTCATGATGGTGATGAAGCCAGCCATCGTAAATGCCAACAGTCTCCACACAGGCAGCTTTTGCGCAGAAGACGTTTCGTCGGGCCCCATTGTTATCAATCCATTGTCGCGGTGCATGGTCATCCTGGTATCCCGGATAAAGACTTCATTTCCTGGAATGATCGTTCCAGTACTGGACAAAAAAAACCTGGCCGATGCCAGGTATCGCGCTCGCGACGCCGGAACAATCGCTTGCGCGCTATAACGAATCTAGCGCGACATCGACCACATCCAACAAGCGTTGCCGACGATTCTGGTGAGCGCTGCCTTTACTCAATACCCGCAGGCCCTGGATCGTATTCACGATAAAACGTGCGAGCGCGCGAGGGTTCTTATGCATGGCGATTTCTCCTTCTGCCTGGCCACGGATGAGCGCGCGCTCCAACGCTTTCTCCAGACGCAGGAAGTTACGCGAGACCAACTCGGCAACGGACTCGTCCTGGCCGGCCAGTTCCAGTGTGGCATTGGCAGCAAGGCAGCCACGTTGCCCGGTATCGCTGAGTTCATCATTCACGATCCTCATCAGCAATTGCTGGATCAGTCCTTTGACCGAGCCAGACTCCTCGAGCAGCGCTACGTTCGTGACAGTCAGATCGTGATATCGGCGCAGTGCATGCTCGTACAATCCATGCTTGTTCTCAAAGGCGTTGTAGAGGCTGCTTCGAGACAATCCGGTACCGTCAACCAGATGCTGTATCGACGTGGCGCAATAGCCGAGTTGCCAAAAAACCTGCATGGCAGCGTCGACAATTTCGTCGTGCTCAAATTCCTTGGGACGCATCGGATTACTTCTCTGGAATGATCATTCCAGAAAGGTACGGACTTCCTTTTCGCCAGTCAAGGATGGTATGAGGCACCCACCTACTCCGTCTCACCGGGAAAATCTGGCGACTTGAAGTCCGACTTCAATAGCTGAGGGAATGAAGTGCTGAGCAATCATCGTTTGTACCCCTACTCGATGATGCTCAGAATTCGTGGTGCAGACGTTAGCCGTTGTTCTTCCAATTGATCGAGTCAGTACCTGTCAGAAAGAGAGCGATTCACCCTTTTACACCGCACCATTCGACTCAGGAGATAACAATGAATAAAACCATTTCTCGTCGTAGCGGAGGTCAGATATTGGTGGATGCCTTACGCATCCATGGCGTCAAAAGAGCTTTTTGTGTTCCGGGAGAAAGCTACCTCGCGGTTCTCGACGCATTGCATGACGTGCCAGAAGAAATCGATCTGGTGGTGTGCCGTCAGGAAGGTGGGGCGGCCTATATGGCAGAAGCCTACGGCAAGCTCACTGGAGAGCCAGGCATCTGCTTCGTGACCCGAGGCCCGGGTGCAACGAACGCCTCGGTTGGCGTTCACACTGCGTTCCAGGATTCATCGCCGATGATTCTGTTCATTGGCCAGGTCGCTCGCGATCAGCAGTATCGCGAAGCCTTTCAGGAAGTTGATTTTCGCCAGATGTTTGGCCCCTTGGCGAAATGGGTCGTGCAAATAGACGACACCCGCAGAATTCCCGAACTGATCAGCCAGGCGTTCCACCGAGCGGTCAATGGCAGGCCTGGGCCTGTAGTGGTCGCACTGCCGGAAGACATGCTGACCGAAATGGCGGAAGTCAGTGATGCAGGGCCGTTCAAACGCGTATTGATGACCCCGGCAGCCGAGCAAATGGCCGCCATGCAGCCACTGCTTGAGCGATCGGAGCGGCCATTGATGGTGCTGGGTGGCAGCGGTTGGGATACCGAGTCAGTACACGACATTCGCCTTTTTGCTGAACAGCAAAATATCCCGGTTGCCGCCTCCTTTCGCTGCCAGGACCTGTTCGACAATCGACACCCGAACTATGTCGGTGATCTTGGTTTCGCCGCGTCAGCGCAGCTGTCCTCCGCGGTAAAAAACGCCGACCTGCTGTTGGTCGTGGGCTCCAGAATGGGTGAGGTTTCAACGGGCGGATATGCGGCCTTGGACATCCCGGTACCGAAGCAAACCCTGATCCATATTCATCAAGGCATCGAGGAACTGGGGCGGGTTTACCAGCCTGCGTTAGCGATAAACAGCAGCATGTCGACCTTTGCCAAATCAGCCGCAAAACTTCCGGCGGTGACCAGCCAGATAAAGAGTGAATGGACGCGCACCCTCAACAAAAACTACCGCGAAAATCTGCAACACTCGCCCTCCCCAGGCGACGTCCAGATGGCCGAAATCATTGAGTGGTTGAATCGCAGACTTCCAGACGACGCGATCCTGACCAATGGCGCCGGAAATTATGCCGTTTGGCTTCAACGCTTCTATCAGTTCCGCCAATACCGCACCCAGCTAGGCCCTACCAATGGCTCCATGGGCTACGGCGTTCCTGCTGCTGTGGCCGCCAAACTGACGTGCCCGGACAGAGTGGTGGTTTCGTTTTCCGGGGATGGCTGCTTCTTGATGAACGGGCAGGAGATAGCGACTGCAGCGCAATATGGCGCCCATGTGATTTTCGTTGTGATCAACAACGGGATGTACGGAACCATCAGAATGCACCAGGAACGCAATTACCCTGGACGCGTGTCAGGCACTGAATTGCTCAACCCGGATTTCGCCGCACTTGCCCAAGCCTATGGACTGCATGGCGAGGTGGTAACAACCACGTCGGAGTTTGCGCCAGCGTTTGAACGCTGCCTTGAACTGTCCCGGCCATCCTTGATTGAGGTCAGAGTCGACCCTGAAGCATTGACCCCTCGACTCAGCCTGACTCAGATCAGAGAGCAATCAAGCAAGAAGTGAGCGGTAATTTTTTCCATTTTGGGCGCCTGATTCACGCTGTAGAAGGCGCCTTTTTTTGAGCTTGTGACTCATCAGTTCATCGACCTGTCCCACCTACAACAGCAGTCGATCAATGGCCTGAACAGCATGCATCCGCAAAGACAAACCCTGCACAACGAACTACACGCGCGTCCGTCACTGTATTTCGACGAGCCGGCCCATGTGTTTCATCTGGCCTTCCTTGGCGGGGAACCGGAGTGCAATGCGCTGCTGGAGCGCTGCTGCCCTATCCCGATCGATCCTCATGCCGCCCAAGGCATCACCCAACTCGATGGCCACGCCCTGAAATGGGAGCGCCACGCCGAGTTCTTCACCCTGACCCTGGTGGTCACTTCATCCAGCGATGACCTGTCCTGGACATCGCTGCCCGAGGTGCTGGCGCAGAAGGTCGAAGCGCATTTGCCGCAGCTGATCAACTCGGTGCAGATCGTTGTGCGTGGCGAAGCCGACCTGGACCTCGCCGGCTACGGCTTCAAGGACCCGTGCGGTTCCTGCGTGGGCGGTGGCGATGCGGTGGTCTGGAGCGATTTTCGTCTCAGCGAGGACGGCAATAACCACATCCTGTTCATCAACCGGCGCCTCAATGCCTACCGCCAAGGGCGGATGATCCGCCGCCTGCTGGAAATCGAGACCTACCGCATGATGGCCTCGCTGTCGTTGACCACAGCCAAGACCTTGAGCGCGCAACTCGATGTCTTTGACAAGACCTTGGTCACCCTCTCAGAGCGTAACGCCGACGCTGACAGCGGCAACGCGAAAGCCCTGCTGGCGGACATCTCCAACCTGTCAGCCCAAGTGGTCAGCAGTACCGCGAAAACCCGCCACCGCTTCAGTGCCACCCAAGCCTATGCCCAACTCGTGTACGAGCGCCTGGGCGAATTGCGGGAAAGTCACGTCGGCGATTGCCAGCGCCTCGGGGTGTTCATCGAGCGCCGCTTCAAACCCACCGTCAGGTACTGCACCGCCACCGAACAACGCCTGGAGCACCTGGCCAAAAGCGTGGCCAACCTGGGCGACCTGTTGCAGGCCCGGGTTCAGGTGGAAATGGAAGAACAGAACTCGGAAATTCTCAAAAGCCTGAACGCCCGCGCCGACGCCCAGATCAAAATCCAGCGCGCCGTCGAAGGTCTGTCGATTATCGCCATTACTTACTACCTGCTGAACCTGCTCAAGCTTGGCTACTCAGGGTTGCACCTGCTCGGCGTCGAGGTGGCCCCGCGAGAGGCGATGCTGGCGATGACGCCCCTCGCGATCGCGATACTTGCGCTGATTATTTTCCGCATCAAGAAAGTCAAAGAGCACTGATACGGTGAATCGCAGGGAGGCACCATCATTCATCAGGATGGGAACAGGTCCAGTGTGCGCTCAACCTCTTGAATGTCGATGTTGAAGCCATCGCCCTCCGGCGTTCCGACCACAAAGCCAAAATTCTGGTTGTCGCGATCCGTCAGGTACTTGAAGTAGCTGACGAAACGGTTCGGTGGCTGCAGTACCAGCAACGAACCACCCTGCGGCAGTACATTGACACCATGTACAAGCTGGCTCCCTTCGACCCCTACCACGGTCCGCGCCCCGGCACACGTCGCCACTATGGTAGGGACATCGGTTTTCAAAGGATTGATTATGCGAAAACCCCTGGTCTTGCGCAGATGTTCAGCGAGCTCCATTTCATTGCGCAAAAAGCGCAAGTCACCATCGCCACCCCGGAGAATGAACACGCCAGGGTGAGCGTCATAGCTCACGTGCGACAGTAGCTTTTCACCCATGGCACGGAAACGTAAATGCCTGCTTTGATTGTTGCTCACATCGTCGAATAGCACGAGCTCACGAAAGAACGCACCGTTCAAGCGAACCGGTTTCATGCCAAACCAGTCCTCGTAAGCGGGGGCCTGGGTAAATAAGGGAAACCTGGCAGATGGCGCAGTGGTTATCGGGACGCCTTCATCGCAGGCCAATGAATAGGTCGGACAGTCTTCCATCAACCATGTCCCAAACCATGTATTTCCATTTTGCGTGCAGTAAGCGGCCGCGCGATCGATCTCGTTTTCCACGACAATTCGCGGAAACACACCAGGCTTGAGAGACAGCCAGAAACTTGCATTGTCCTTGTAGAGCGCGCCATCGATCAGCCAGACATCCTTGATCAAGTAGCCACGTGTCGGGCCTTGTACTACGTCGCCCAGCCCTTCCATTGTGCGAGCGGGATGCTCGAAAGGATAAAAGCGTTTCGCCTCCCATCCTGTCACACGGTCCATTTGATTGGGCAGGAAGAAAGCCGGTGGAGAATGCGATATCCCACCCGGAGCAACATCCCAGCTTTTCACCGCCAGTTTTTTTAAACTGATCTCCGCCTTTCGTGCGAGTCTTTTTCTTGCCATATACCGGTAGGCGGCAAGGGTCCATTTTTTCCGATTGCCAGTGGTCGAAGTGCTTATTGGCGAGACATCGCTTTCCATGAAGAGTCCTCCCTGCGGGACAGGGTCAAAAACCAGACGCGAAGCGCTCTGTTTATTTCAGTCGTGGAAACTGCTCAGCTGGATGCAATCCTTTTCATAATGGGTGGGGTCTGCAAACTGGCGTAGCGACTACGCAAGGTGTCGAGAAACTGTTCGCCCGAGCTCTTGGCGCAATAAAGATAAATTTTGTGCAGCCCGCCAAATACCATTTCATGATAACGACTGGCGACCTCCTCATCACTTAGCCCGTCCGGCAAGCCAAGGTGAAGGGTCAACTCCTTTCCTTCGACAGCGAATAACGGCGTGTCCCAAAGGAATTTGGCTGCCCCAGTCTTGGGCAGCCGGACAAACATATAAGCGTGGTTTCCCAGGGAATCAATATCACCGCCGCGCCTTCTTTTCCATTTCAGAAGTCCGTCGTCTGGTCGTGCCAGGCAAAGACCGATGTCGTAATAATCGAAGCCATTGTCTATCGCCCATTCAAGTGCCATGAAGGTAGTAATCGAGTTCACTTCACGCAGTTTTTTGGCGTCTGAAAAAATCGCCTCGGTATATCCGAAACGTAGCGTGCTCCAGTAGCGTTTTCCGCCCCGGGTTATTACGCAGCCAAGGTGACATGCAACAACCTCGTCCTCCAGCATGATCAGGTCGAGCCGGCCGACAGTCTTGGCAATCCTGGAAACCTCCTGCGTGGCAAGTTGCGCAGCGTGGATGCCTTGCCTTGCCGTGGCATAAGGTCGAAGCATTTCCTTGTCTGCCTTTTCAATGTCTTCATCCAACAGCGTCTGGACCATTCGGTAGCGCGGTCGGTTCTTGCGTATATTTCGACGCAATTCGCTATCGTATTTTGTGGTGATCTCCTCGATGGATCGCCCCAGCGGTACGACGGCACTCAGATACAAGGGTACAGACAAGGCCCCCGAGGTCGGCATTTCACTGACCACTACCACATGATTCAACGCGCCAGGTTCTGGTTCGCTGTCGACCATGGGGGAATCACCTTGAGCCTTTCCCCTTATGAGAAGCTTGGCCATCTCCCGCTTCTTTTTCCTTCCGATATAGAGGATTTCGTAAGGACTTTTGTTCTGCACTCTGAACCTGGCAATCTCCCAGCGCCAGAAACACGCACGGCGAAGGAAGTTTCGCAACCAGTTTAAAGCGTTCCTTATCTCATATCGCATTGAAGGAGATATAAGTTTCCTGACAACTGCCGCCACGTTCTCTTTCATTTCTTCGTCATCCGTTGAGCTTTATTTTGGGTAGATCAGAAAAAGATCAAGGCGGAACTTCAAGAGGCGAGCTTAAACCTTGATATAAAAGACATATTTGATGAGGAACGCTCCCACGTTCAGTGACTAGTAAAGATCAAGGTAGAGACTTTGCAAGCGGCATGGGGTGGCGCCAGTCGTCTATTTCATGACGCCAATTTTTCTTCCTGTAGTGGTCAACTAATCCCGGACACGACGTTAGTGCTTGAAGCAGAAACATTAAGGAAGGCATTCCAGATTTCGTAAGCATCGTGATGCCGTTTGGTCGCCTCTTCCCATTCTGGTCCTGAAACACATTTGGAAGAGACCAGCGTCATCATGCCCATCGTTGCGGCGTCCAACTCGATCAGGAAAGCGTGGGACTGGATTCTGAAATCTTCGACCGATGGCATTACGTGTTCCCCCGGCGGATTACACCGCTATTAAGGAGCGGCTGCTCCTCGGACGGTGGAGTACCGCCAGGAGGGAAAATTCAGGCAGTCTGACCGCCGGTACGTTTCATTGCCCAAGCTGATCGCCGAGTGCCGTGAGACTATAATCTTGAAGACACGCCGTTCCTTCACTACTGTAATTAGCACTGACGTTGGACGGGGCCAGGCCGGTTCCGGTGCTACGCTTTCATTTCCTGATAGAGAACGAAGCGATGTCCACCGAACTCTCAACCCCCATACTCACGACTGTAGCCATGAAACGGATCCTGATCGGTGGTATCACCGCAGCAATTATCGGCACGATGACGTATGGATTTTTCCAATGGAAAATCGTCGAAAGCCAAAAACACGAAATGCTGTGCGGACAGGCCAAGCAGACGCTGAAAGGCGTGGAAATCCGGGCGCGGGCATTGGCTGCAGGACTGTCTGTAGAAGCCTATGGCAAGGCTGAAGAAGACGAAGTGGCGACACTCATTGGTGCGCTCGACGCCGCCAAGAACGACGCAGAAGTCGACTCGGTCATAGAGGCTCACGCTGCCACCATCGAAGCAGAGGATGCGGCTATTGACGCTCAGGTTGATACCCAAGGCGATCAGACATTCCTCGAGCAACGACTCGTGAAACAGCGGATACCGGTCGACGTTAAACAAGAACTGCGACGCGCCGCGAAGGCCGTCAGCGTCATGTGCAGTTAGTGCTCAACAGTGCCCTACCCCACGACCCCCAAGTAGTAGTTCTGGATATCCTCGCGCGCAGCCAACTCGGCCGCCGAACCTTCATCCACCACCCGCCCGTTCTCCAGCACAAAAGCGTACTGAGCGTAATCCAGGGCGATGTTGATGTTTTGCTCGGCCACCAGCAGGCTCAAACCCTCATCGCGGTTGAGCCGGGCGAGGATCTCGAAAATCTCCTCGACCACCTGCGGCGCCAGGCCCATGGACGGTTCATCCAGCAACAACAGGCGCGGCTCGGACATCAGTGCCCGGCCGATGGCGACCATCTGCTGCTCGCCACCGGAGGTGTAGCCGGTCAGGCGCTTGCGCAGCAGGCGCAACCTGGGGAAGTAACCGTAGATGCGCTCCAGACGCTGATTCAGCACCTTGCGTGACGGCCGCCCGACAAATCCGCCGATCAGCAGGTTCTGTTCGACGCTCAGGTGGGTGAAGCAATGCCGCCCTTCAAGCACCTGGGCGAGCCCTGCCAGCACCAGGCTGGCGGGGTCGGCATCGGTGATCACTTGCCCTTGATAGACAACTCGGCCCTTGACCACTTCACCGCGTTCGGCCCGCACCAGGCTGGAAATCGCCTTGAGCGTCGTGCTCTTGCCTGCCCCATTGGCCCCGAGCAGGGCCACCATTTGCCCCTTGCCGACCTGCAGCGTGACGCCGCGCAAGGCGAGAATCGACTGTTCGTAGAAAACTTCGACCTGCTCCACGCTCAGCAATGGTGGGTCGGCTTGTAGGCTCTGGCTCATCGGACCTTATTGCTCCTGGCTGCAGTTGCGCGGGGTGATGCCCTTTTCCTTGGCATATTGGGCTGAGGAGGCTTCGATGATCGGCCGCAACAAGGCACGATCAGCCTGGACCCAGTCACTGATCAGGTTCCAGCGTTGGCCGTCCCATTGCTGAAAGCGCACGGCGCCGCCGCCTTCATGGTCGGCACACGACAGCTTCAATGGCTGCACCAATCCTTTGGCGCCCAAGGCCTGCAAACGCGCATCATCGAGGTTCAGGTGCTCGAAGCCCCAGCGCACTTGCTCACCGGTCAGTGGCTTGTTGCCGTATTTTTCCTGAGCCAGTCGCAGGGCTTCGACGTTGAGAATGCCGTTCACCACGCCGAGGTTGTAGTACACGGTGCCGAAACGTTTCGGATCGGCCAGATTGCCTTTGCCGGCGTCCACCACGTTTTGCTTGATGCCTTGCAGCACCGGGAAATCGGTGCCCGAAGGGTGGGTGGTGATCGAGATGAATCCTTTGGCGGCAGCACCGGCCGGGACCACGTCTTCTTCCGAGTTGCTCCAGATATTGCCGATGATGTGATCCGCCGGGTAACCGACCTTTTGCGCCGACTTCAGCGCCACCGGATTCATCACCCCCCAGCCGCGCAGGATCACCCAGTCAGGCTTGAGGCGACGGATATTCAGCCACTGCGATTGTTGCTCGTTGCCGGGGTGCGGCACTTCCAGAAGGGTCAGCTCGAAACCAGCGTTTTTCGCCAGGGTTTCCAGTACGCCGTTGGTTTCCTTGCCATACGGCGAGCCGTGGTAGAGCACGGCGATTTTCTTGCCTTTGAGTTTGTCGGCCCCGCCTTCGCGCTGGCCGATGTAATTGATGATCGCCGAGACTTCAGAATACGGGTTGAGCTGCAACGGAAACACGTAAGGGAAGACGCTGCCATCGGTGGAATCGGTGCGACCATGATTGATGGTGATCAGCGGCAGTTTGTCGGCCGTCGAACGATCCAGTGTCGCGTAGGCAATTCCCACCGACAGCGGGTTGGTCGCAGCCGCTGGCGCACCGTTGAGGCCACCTTTGAGACGCTCGTAGCATTCGACGCCCTTCTCCACCACGTACTCGGTTTCGCATTCGCTCCAGGTCAGCCTGACCCCGTTGACCCCGCCCTTGGCGTTGACGTATTGCAGGTAATCGATAAACCCGCCGAAGAAGCCAGTGCCACCGGCGGCGTACGGGCCGACCCGATAGCTCTGCAAAGGAAAGTACTGCTCGTTGGCAGCCTGAACGCCGGCACTGAGCCCGGCAGTCAGTAAAGCCAGGCCCAACGCCAGGCGGCGCAGCGGTTTACGGTGAGTCATAAGGGCAGTTCCTCGTGGGAGATCGATGGTGTTTTGTCAGGGATAAAAGGAGTCAGTAACGCAACGGCCAGACCCGCGCCCGTTGACGAAAGCGCTGCCAGAGCCGCGCCAGGCCTTCGGGTTCCTTGATCAGGAAGGCGATGATCAGCGCGCCGAAAAGCATTTTCTGGATGTTTTCCAACTGCCCGGAATCGATCAGCCCCGAGGGCAACAGCCCGAAGACATTGGCCAATAGAATCGGGAACAGCACGAGGAACGCAGCGCCCAGAAAGTTGCCGAGCACACTGCCCAGGCCGCCGATAATGATGATGAACAACACCTGGAATGAGCGGCTGAGATCAAAGCCATGGGGCTCCACTGTGCCCAGGTAGGCAAACGCCCAAAGAGAACCGGCGACGCCGAGGTAGAAGCCGCTGATGGCAAACGCCAGCAGCTTGGCTTTGAACAGACGAATGCCGATCACCGCCGCGGCCGTGTCCATGTCGCGCACCGCCATCCAGTTGCGCCCCAACTCGCTGCGCACCAGGTTCTTGCCCAGCCAGAACAGCGCCACCACCACGGCCAGGGTCAACAGGTAACGGCCTCGGGGCGAACTGAAATCCAGCCCGGCGATCAACAGCGGTGGCGAGGTGATGACCCCGGACGCGTTGTCGTTGGTAAACCAGCTGAACCGGGTCAGCACCCACTCGACGACAAACTGCGCAGCCAGGGTCGCCACCAACAGGTAAAAACCCTTGATCCGCAGACTCGGCAAACCGAAGAGCACGGCCACCAGCGCGGCGATCACTCCGCCCAGGGCAAAACTCACCAGCAAGGGCAAGCCGGGAACTCGCAATTGCAGGTTGTAGGCCGCAAAAGCCCCCACTGCCATGAACGCCGCCGAGCCCAAGGACAATTGCCCGGCGTAGCCGGTCAGCAGGTTCAGACCCAGCCCCGCCAGGGACAGCACCAGCAGCGGCACCAGAATCGCGCTGAACCAATAGTCATTGCCGAGCAAAGGCACCGCGATGAACGCAAAGCCCAATAGCAGCCACAGACCCACGCGGTCCTGGCGCAAGCGAAACGTGCGCCACTCCGCCGCGTAGGTGGTGCTCAGTTGACCGGCTTCTCGATAAAGCATGGAAGTATTCCTTGAAAGAAAATCAGACCCGCTCGATCGCCCGCTCGCCGAACAACCCGGCAGGCCGCACCAACAGAAACAGCAACGCAAGGACGTAAGGCACCCAGTTTTCGATCCCGCTGCCGATGATCGGGCCGAGGTAAATCTCGGCGAGTTTTTCCGCAGCACCGATGATCAGCCCGCCGGCAATGGCGCCACCGATAGAAGAGAAACCGCCGATGATCAGCACCGGCAACGCCTTGAGCACCACCAGCGACAGGGAAAACTGAACCCCAAGACGAGCGCCCCAGAGCAGCCCCGCGACCAGGCCGACGAAACCCGCCACCGCCCACACCAGCGCCCAGATTCGTGGCAGTCGAATGCCTACCGCCAGTGACGCCAGCGGATCATCGGCCACCGCTCGCAAGGACAAACCGACCCGGGTCTTGTTGAACAACAGCGACAAGGCAATCACCAGGGTGGCAGCAGTGCCTGCGGCGAACAGGTCGAATTGCGAAAGCAACATGCCGCGGATTTCCAGTGGCTCATCGGCAATGCCCAATTCAAGGCCGTGGACCTGAGCGCCCCACAGAAACTGCGCAAGGCCTTCGATCATGTAAGACAGCCCGAGGGTTGCCATGAACAGGATGATGGGCGGGCGATTGACCAAGGGCCGAAGCACCATTTTCTCGACCAGCAACGCCAGCACCACCATGCTCGCCAGGGTGGCGATAAAGGCCCAGACAAATGGAAAGCCGCGTTCGAGCAGGCTGACAAAAGTCAGCGCGGCGAACAGCACCATCGCCCCCTGGGCGAAATTGAACACGCCGGAGGCCTTGTAGATCAGCACAAAACCGATGGCCACCAAGGAATACATGACACCGGCCAGCAACCCGCCAATCAGCACTTCAAAGAAAAATTCCATGCTCAGTGGCGCTCCGTGCGGGTTCGCCGCGTGCCCAGATAGGCCGCGATCACCTCGGGGTTGGCGCGCACTTGCTCAGGGGTGCCATCGCCAATTTTTCGACCGTAATCGAGCACGACCACGTGATCACACAGCCCCATGACCACACCGATGTCGTGCTCGATCAGCACAACGGTGGTGCCGAACTCACGGTTGATGTCACGGATGAACTGGCTCATCTCCCCCTTCTCTTCCGCGTTCATACCGGCCATCGGCTCATCCAGCAGTAATAACTTCGGTTCAGCGGCCAGGGCTCGGGCCAGCTCGACACGCTTCTGCAATCCATAAGGCAACTTGCCCACCAGCACATGGCGCCAGGGATGGATGCGCAGGAAGGCGATGACATTTTCGGCGTGACGACGCTGCTCGTCGTCCTCACGAGGGGCACGGCCCAGGCGCAGCATCTGCTCGACCCAACTGCTGCGTCGTTTGAGGTTGCGCCCGGTCAGCACGTTGTCGAGCACGCTCATGCCCTTGAACAGCGCGATGTTTTGAAAGGTCCGCGCAATGCCGCGCTCGGCAGCCTGGTGCGGGCGCATGCGCCGACGCGTCTGCCCGGCATAACTGACGCTGCCGCTCTGGGCCTGGTAGACGCCATTGATCACATTCAGCAGCGAACTTTTACCCGCGCCGTTGGGGCCGATCAGCGCGCAGATTTCCCCGGCCTTCACGGCGAAGCTGATGGACGTAATGGCCTTGACGCCCTTGAACGACAGGGAGATGTCATCGAGCCGCAGTAATACGGATTCAGTGGTTGCGCTCATGGGGGCTCGTCAGACGGATTGAGAAATCAGGTGGGCTGGCGCATCGACCAATGCCCGAGGGGTGGATGGCTCCTGCCAGTTGCCTGGGCGAATGCCCAGGGCACCAAAGAACTCGGCGCTCTCTTGGCTCAGCGCTGGCCCGACCAACAACGGCACCCGCAGGCGGCTCATGCCCAACACGTCGAGCAAGGGCCGGCGGATCAGCCACTCACCTAGCCAGCGGCGAACACTGTTCACCTCCTGCACCATCGCCCAGCGGTACACACGATGACTGAGCGAGCCCGGCAACGGCAGGCGTTCCCGGGCCCAGAATTCAAGGCGGGCATAGGATTCGCGGGTACCCAGCACAAGCGTTGGCCCGAGCTCGCGGCGATCGGTGTCGCGTGTGGCCAGGGCCTCAGGGAAGTTCAGGCAGAAGCCGGCGCTCAGCCACGGCGCCAGCAAGTAACGCGCCTGGCCGCTGGCGGCGAACACCCGGGCCGCCAGCGCTTCTTCGCGGGCGCTCAGCGATTCTCGCGCCACCAATTTGCGGGCACCGTCCAGCAACTGCCCATGACTCAAACGCTGGGGCTGACCAAGGCCGGCAGGATGAAAAACAAACGCCGTGGCCGTCGAGTCACTGACGGGTGCGGGTGCATCAGCCGTTACGCCAACGGACAACTCGGCATAAGCGTTCAATTCGCGATCTTCGGCAGTGTTCAGACCACGCCCGTCCAGGTACAGCAACACCCGTGGCGATCTTTCGGTACTGCGTACCTGTTGCACGGCGTCCAAGGCTTCGGCCAACACAAAGGCCGGTTTCAGTCGGGCCAACAGCGGTCGATTGTCGAGATCAGGGTCCAGCAGCGTGACGCTGCCACCCAGCCATTGCGCGGCCAATGCCAGCAACAACGCTTCGGACCGTGCCTGGCTGATGATCAGCAAGTCATCACCGCGACTGAACCCGCATTGATGTAAAGCAGCGGCGAGACGCCTGACATCCTGTGCCAGTTCGCTCCAGCTGCGGACGTGCCAGATGCCCAGGCGTTTGTAGCGCAGGGCGATCGCCGAACCTCGAGTTTCGGCTTGTAGCAATAAGGCCTGGGGCAGTGTCTGGATCATGTGGCCTTCCTTCGGAGTGCTGTCTGCAAACAGCCATTGCAGCCTCCGTGCCAGCCACTAAATACTTATTTATCAACGGGTTAAACGATGCTACCGATCCAGCCCCCTGTATCGCTTGAGCACAGCCTGCCTAATCTCTGTTGCCTCACCAACACTTGCGCCCACTTGAGTGGATGCGCTGCCTTAATAAGAACCAAAAAGCATTAATAAATACAAAATCAGTATTTATCGTTATAAAAATATCCGCGTACTCTCAGCTCATCCCGTCATTCATCACCACAGTGAAGTGCCCCATGAATCCGACTGACAACCTCATCGACTTCGCCAGCTACCGCAAACGCAAACAGGCTCAGCAACGGGCACGGGCCATGTGGGAAATGTATGCACGCAATGCAGGTTTGCAGGCCTTTCAGTGGGTGCAAGCCGCTAAAGCCACCGAGACGCGTCACGCATGAACGCGCAGCAACCCTCGCGCTTTCTGGCGAGCGCCGACGAACCCGTGCTGGATTTGAATAACCTGGAACCACTGGAAGAAGACCCGATCTGCGAACGCGTCGCACAGAACCTGCAACGTCTGCGCGGCAAGCGTCATCTGTCCCTCGACGCCCTCGCCCGACAGTGCGGCGTAAGCCGGGCCATGCTGGCGCAGATCGAATCCGGGCGCAGCGTGCCGTCGATCAAAGTGCTGTGCAAAATCGCCAAGGGCTTGAAGGTGTCGGTGGCCGCGTTTCTTGAGCATCGGGCCTTCGAAGGCGTGGCGGTGCTGTCGGCCAGCCAGAGCAAACGCCTGGTCAGTGCCAGCGGCGCTTTTGTCAGCCGCGCGCTGTTCCCGTTCGACGTAGCGCGCCAATCGGAGTTTTACGAACTGCGCCTGAGCCCGCTAGGTGAAGACGTCTCCGAGGGCCATGGCCCCGGCGTACAGGAAAACCTGGTGGTGTCGCAGGGCGTGCTGGAAATCAGTGTCAACGACGAACGCTACTTGCTCTCCACCGGCGACTCGATCCTGTTCTATGCCGACCAGCCCCATCGCTACCGCAACCCGGCCGACAGCGAGGCAGTGGCCTATCTGGTGGTGACGTACCCGGAACGCCTGGACTGAAAAGCAGGCGACAAAAAGCCCGGCAGGTTTAACCCCTGCCGGGCTTTTTTAATGTCTGTTGCTGAGGATCAGCAGGTGCAGCACATCAGCGGCATGCCATTGCAGCTCATCATCATCGGCATGCTGCAGTCGTTCATCATTTTCATCATCAGGGTGCAGCAGTTTTTCATCATGTCCATGTTCATGCCGGCCATCGGCATGATTTTGCACATCATGCAGTCGGCCATCAGCGTGCATTCCATCACGCACTTCATCGATGGCATCGGCATGCCCATCATCGGCATTGGCATCATGGTGCTCATCATCGGCATGGCCATGCTCGCCTGGGACATGCACATCATGCTCATGTTGCCGCAATGCATCATCATCGGCATGCCGCAGTTCATCATCATCTGCATCATTTCAGCGCTGTTCTTGAACATGGCCATGTCCATGCCCGCCGCCGGCATCATCTTGCACATCATGCCGTCGTCCATCATTTCGCAGGTCATGGTCGCCATCATCATCGGCATGCCCATCATCGGCATCATTGGCATGGTGGTGTTCATCGGCATTTGCATCGGCATGGCATTCATCTTGGTGTTGCTCCCTGAAGGATTGAATAGGTGGACGAAGCTGATGGAGCGAATTCTAAGGACTGACGCAGAGGCGGCAAGATGATGATCGAACAGCAAAAATAGATGCTGGAACCGCCCTAGTGTGGCCTTCAGGGCAACAATGGCTGCTACAACGAACAAGCCGCTGTCATCGCGAATACATGCACAGCCATGACGCGGCTTTGCGGGTCATGGATATGCGAACAACAGCTATATAAATAACCGAAAGAAATAATCGATCTAAACAGGATCCGGTTTTTTCAATTCAGGCGCTTATCAGGCACCCGTACGAACCTCAGCCAGCACCCGGTTTACGGACGGGAGGTTGATCATGGTCAATACTTAGAGACTGGATGTACGTCGCACGAGCCGCACGTCGGGCGGCTATTCCACGGGAGGTTCGTCATGTCTGGTCAATCCCGCTTCATGCTGGTTGCATCACCGCTGATGGAACACAGCCCCGCTTTCGACAGGGCCGCTGCACTGGCCAAGGCCGAAGACGCCGCGCTGCACATCGTCGCCTTCGATTATCTGGAAGGCTTGGCGACCGCCAGTCTGGTCAACGAAAAGGCCCTGGAACAGATGCGCGTGGGCTACGTCGAGCGCCACCGCCAATGGCTTGAGGAACAGGCCCGCCCCTTGCGCAAAATCGGTGTGCACGTCACCACCGAAGTGGCCTGGGTCGAACGCCCATTGGAGGAGATCCTGATTCACCTCAAAGAGCAGCCGATGGATGTGCTGATCAAGGCACTGGAACACGAATCGCTGCTGTCGCGGTTGATGTTTACCCCGCTCGATGTGCATTTGCTGCGCGAATGCCCGGTGCCGCTGCATTTCGTCAGCCACGCCGTGCACGCCTTGCCGCGAAAGATCGTCGCGGCGGTCGACCCTTTTCATCGCGATGACCATTACAAAACCTTCAACGACCGGATCCTTCACGAGGCGGCGAAACTGGCGAGCGCCTGCAATGCCGAGCTCGATGTGGTCTACGCCTATGACCTTTCATCCATCAGCGCCGACGAATTCGGCTTCGACAACGGGTCGGCATTCTTCTCGTCGGGCAAGGCCAAGACCGTGTTCGATTACCAGGAGGATGCCTTCAACGACCTGGCCGAGCGTAACGGCATCGCGCCGGAGCAGCGGCACATGATCATGGGCAACCCGGCCAAGGTCCTCACCCGCTATGTCGATGCCTATGACGTTGACGTGATTGTCATGGGCCGGATCGGCCATCGCGGCATGGGCCGGCTGATCGGCAGTACGGTGGAGCATCTGCTGTACAAAATGCCGTGCAGCGTTTGGGTGGTGTACACCGAGCGGCTGGATGAATAATTACCCTACCAGACACCACAACCCCCTGTGGGAGCGGGCTTGCTCGCGAAGGCGGAGTGTCAGGCAACATCATTGTCGACTGACACTCCGCCTTCGCGAGCAAGCCCGCTCCCACAGGGGTTTTGCATTGTCATTTAGCCCGTTCAGTTCAACGCCGCGTAATCACTACCTCAAGGTATTCACTCGGCACCACCAGCGATTTCTCTCCCGCTCTGTTCATGCGGTTGATCAGTTCGGTCAGGTCGCTTTCCAGCGCTTGGGCGCCTTCAGGAGGCAGCGCTGCGAAGGCCTTGTGGACCGGGCCATACCAGGTGCGGAACGTATCGATGAAATGCGCGGCCGAGCGGTAACGGAAGTTGAAGGTCTTGCGCGTCACCTGGAGCAGAAAGTCACGTTCGTCGAACTGCGTGTGCAGCCAGGCTTCGGTGCCCCACTGCGAAGGCGGTTGAGCGCCCGGCGGTGGCGGCAGGTGGTGGCCGAGGGTCTTGAACATTTGGCCGACAAACCCTTCGGGCGTCCAGTTGGCCAGGCCGATCCGCCCTCCGGGGCGACAGACCCGCGCCAGTTCCGCGGCGGCCTTGGGTTGGTCCGGCGTAAACATCACACCGAAGGTCGAAAGCACGGCATCGAAGCTGGCATCCTCGAAGGGCAAGGCTTCAGCGTCGGCCACTTGAAACGTCACTTCCAGGCGTTCTGCCCTGGCCCGGTCTTCGCCGCGTTCCAGCAGCGCGGCCACGTAGTCGGTAGACGTGACGAGGCAACCACGGCGCGCGGCAGCGAGCGTCGCGTTACCGTTGCCGGCGGCCACGTCGAGCACGCGTTCATCGCAAAGCAGGTCGCAGGCTTCGGCGAGTTGCTCGCCGACAATCTGCAAAGTGGTGCCGATCACGGCATAGTCGCCACTGGCCCAAGAGGCCATCTGACGGTTTTTCAAGGCAGTAAGATCAATGGGTGTACTCATGAATTCCGCTCCGTTGCGGGTTGGAATGCAGGCCCGGCTTACTCGGCCGTGGTCGGATCGATGATGGCCGTGACCTGGGAAATGCGGTTGGCCGGAAAACCGCTCTGCCTGGCGTGTTCCTTGATCAACTCTTCGTTGGGCGCGATGTACACGCAGTAGAGCTTGTCACCGGTGACATAACTCTGCTGCCACTGCACCTCAGGCAAGTCGCGCAACGTCCTGCAGGACTTTTGCGAAGCGGCTTTCAAATCCCTTTCTGACAGTGTTCCAGCACCCGGAATCTCGCGTTCTATAACGAACTTAGGCATGGCAACCTCTCATTTTTGTTATTGATGACAGGGTCGGCAGACCCTGTGTGCCAACTATCGCGCCGGGCAACGCTGGCGTCCTGCCCGATCGTCGGCCAACCCTGTCCGATCGTCCGGAGATTTCACGGTTTGCGGCGACAGGCTCACAATCAAGCTCACCCCCCAAAGCAGCCGCCCACACGGAAAAACCCCATGGACGCCCTGTCCCAGACGCTGCGCGTCGTCCGCTTGGTCGGCGCGATTTTCATCAATGCCAGGTTCACTGCACCCTGGTGCTATCAATCGCCGAGCGCCGACACGGCAGCACCGTTTCTGGAGCCCGGCGCCGAACGCGTGGTGATCTTCCACTTGATCACCGAAGGCGAGTGTTATGTCGAACTGGGTGATGATCCCCCGCTCCTGCTGACGGCCGGCGATGTGGTGGTTTTCCCTCAGGGAGACGCCCACCGCATGAGCTCACAACCTGGGCTCGCGCCCGCCACCGGTGCGCGGCTGGACGTGGTGCTGGCACGCCGCCCACGGCAACTGAGCTATGGCGGTGGTGGCGCGGTAACACGGTTGGTGTGCGGCTATCTGGCGTGTGATACCCGTCTGGCCGGTATGTTGCTGGCCGGGTTGCCAGCGGTGGTCCGGGTCAATGTGCGCGGTTCGAATGCCGGTATCTGGCTGGAATCGTCGGTCCGTTATGCACTGGCTGAAGCGCGTTCACCCCGCCCCGGCGGCGAGGGTGTACTGGCGAAACTGGCCGAGGTGTTGTTCATCGAGGTGCTGCGTCTGTACATGCACGAACAGGGCGAAGGTCGCACCGGTTGGCTGGCGGGTGTGAGCGACCGGATTGTCGGCGCCGCCCTCAACGCGTTGCACAAAAAACCGTGTCACGCCTGGACGCTGGATGAACTGGCGCGCACGGCCGGCACTTCAAGATCGGTGTTGGCGGAGCGCTTTCAGCAACTGGTGGGGAGTTCGCCGATGCAGTACCTGACGCAATGGCGGATGTTGCTGGCGGCCAACCTGTTACGCAGCAGTAACAGTTCATTGATGCGGATTGCCGAAGAGGTGGGCTACCAGACTGACACGGCGTTCAGTCGGGCGTTTCGTCGAGAGTATGGAGCGCCACCGGCGGCGTGGCGGCGCAGTCAGGAGAAAAAACCAATGGCCCACGGCGCGCAGCCTGTGAGCCATTGATTTGAAGCCTTACGCAGCGGGTGCTTTAGCCTCTTCCAGCAACTGCTGAATCACTTTCTCCTGAGTCTCGTAACTGCCTTCACCAAAGTGGGTGTAACGCACCTGGCCCTTGGCGTCGATCAGGTAGTGAGCCGGCCAGTACTGGTTGTCGAAATTGCGCCAGATCGCGTAGTTGTTGTCGATGGCCACCGGGTAGATGATGCCGAGCTTTTTCACCTGATCCTTGACGTTGTCGATGATGCGTTCGAAACCGTATTCAGGGGTGTGAACGCCGATCACCACCAGACCATCCTTCTCGTATTTCTTCGCCCAGTCCTTCACGTAGGGCAAGGTGTGCTGGCAGTTGATGCAGTCGAAGGTCCAGAAGTCCACCAGCACCACTTTGCCTTTCAGCGAATCGTTGCTCAGCGCCGGCGAGTTGAGCCATTCAACCGCACCGGACAGCGACGGCATGGCGCCTTTGGCGTTGTCCATGGACGAGTCTGCCTTGACCTTGCTGACGAAGTAATCGACGACTTTCGGTACGGTTTCCAGCACGCGTTGCTCAACCGTCGTCACGCCTTCGGACGAGGTGCCGGCCAGCAGTGTTTTGTCAGCACCGGTGGAAATCACCGCCGCCGCCCCCAACACCGCAACACCCGCGCCACGACGCAGCCAACCGGTGACCGGGATCGACGCTTTCAAACGATTGACCAGGCCGCGACCGGCGAAGATCAAGGTGCCCAGGGACAATGCGCTGCCCAGGCCGTACGCCACCAGCAACAGGCTGGTTTGAGCGTTTGCACCTTGCAGCATGGCGCCGGTGAGGATGACCCCGAGGATCGGTCCGGCGCACGGAGCCCAGAGCAGACCGGTGGCAACGCCGATCATGACCGAGCCCAGCGGACCGGACATTTTGCGGGTGTCCGGATCGACGCGGTTGCCCAGCGCCACGAAGGGACGGGCTAGCCAGTCACCGACACGGGCGGAAATCAGCGACAGGGCGAACAGCACCATCACGATCAGCGCTACGTGGCGACCGGTATTGTTGGCTTGTACCACCCACTCGCTGCTGACCACGGCCAGGCTGGAGATCAGAGCGAAGGTCAGGACCATGCCGCCGAGGGTGAGCAGGATCGAGGAACGTGTACGTTTAACACCGGCGAACAGGAACGGCACGACCGGGAGGATGCAAGGGCTGAGGACGGTCAATATGCCGCCCAGGAAAGCGATGAGAAACATGGGATCACCTTGAAAATGTAGAGGGCGACATACCACTCCCCTGTGGGAGCGGGCTTGCTCGCGAAGAGGTCAGTACATTCAACATTCATGTCGACTGACACTCCGCTTTCGCGAGCAAGCCCGCTCCCACACTGGATCGGTGGTGTTCACAGAAACAGTGCCTGGCTTCAGGCCGTCTGGTTTTCCAGTTGCTGCCCCTGCGGCGTACGGCCCGAACCATCCTCTGCCAGAAAAGCGCTCCCGCCCTTCTCCCCCACCGGCGTCAGCTGGAAGCAAGTCGCGCTGCCGCAGCTTTTCTGTTCAACAGCAGCGTTGGCATGGACAGCGGCGCCAGCCGTGGAGAAGGCAATGGCAGTCAAAAAGCGGGTGACGTTGTTCATGATGTTCTTCCTGTTTCAATTGGGATGGGCAATGGGTCAGCGCCGGACTCAGTTGTCTGAGTTGCAGCCATCAGCCAATTTGCGATAGTCCAGAACCTGGGTTTTGTTATGGGAATCCAGGTAAGTCAGCTGGGCATCCACAACCCCACAGGAAGTCGAGGCGTCCTGTGTCAGCGACACCACTTTCTTGATGTCCAGGTGCGAGCCGTAGGTGTAGGTTTTAGCGGAGACATCGGCTTCGGCGCGGGCCGACAAGGTGCAGATGTTCAGGGCGGCAAACAGGCAAGCGGCGTAGACGGCTTTGGTGTTCATGGCGGTTTCCTCAAGGCTTCAATAGGGCAATCGTTGATTGGGCCGAGGCGGTTTGGTTTGCCTCGATGGAACCTATTAGAAGCTCGCGAGGTATCCCATATGTGTCGGGAACAGGCGCGTGTAAATCGGTACGTATCAAAACCGGGCCGGGATACAGAGCGATACAAAAGCCCTGAAAATGAGGGTTTTTGCGTCCACGTGTATCCGCCGACAGGCCAGATACACTGCAATACAAAGGACTGCGGGCGAGCGGGCCAAGGCTCGATAGACTGCGCGACATCCCCCATCTACAGAGGCCTGGCCAAATGGAACACGTCGATCACATTCTCATCGTGGACGATGACCGCGAGATCCGGGAACTGGTAGGCAACTACCTGAAGAAAAACGGTCTGCGCACCACCGTCGTGGCGGATGGACGGCAAATGCGCACGTTCCTGGAATCCACGCCGGTGGACCTGATCGTGCTCGACATCATGATGCCAGGCGACGATGGCCTGATGCTGTGCCGTGAGTTGCGCGCCGGCAAACACAAGGCCACACCGGTGCTGATGCTCACCGCGCGCAACGATGAAACCGACCGCATCATCGGCCTGGAAATGGGCGCCGACGATTACCTGGTCAAACCGTTCGCTGCCCGTGAACTGCTCGCCCGAATCAACGCCGTATTGCGCCGCACGCGGATGCTGCCGCCCAACCTGGTGGTCACCGAAAGCGGTCGCTTGCTGGCCTTCGGGCGCTGGCGCCTGGACACCTCGGCCCGGCACTTGCTCGATGAAGACGGCACGATGGTCGCGCTCAGTGGTGCGGAATATCGGTTGCTGCGGGTATTCCTCGATCACCCGCAGCGGGTGCTCAATCGCGATCAATTGCTCAACCTGACCCAAGGCCGCGATGCCGATTTGTTCGACCGCTCCATCGACTTGCTGGTCAGCCGCTTGCGCCAGCGCTTGCTGGACGATGCCCGCGAACCGGCCTACATCAAAACCGTGCGCAGCGAAGGCTATGTGTTTTCGCTGCCGGTGGAAGTCCTCGGGGCGCCCTCATGAATCTCTCGATGCGCTGGCCCCGCACCCTCGCCTCGCGGCTGTCGCTGATCTTCCTGATCGGCTTGATTCTCGCGCAGGCGCTGTCTTTCGGCGCGCAGTACTACGAGCGCTACGAAAGCACCAAGAACACCATGCTGGGCAATCTGGAAACCGACGTCTCGACCTCCATCGCCATCCTCGACCGCTTACCGGCCGAAGAACGCATGAGTTGGCTGCAACAACTGGATCGACGTAACTACCGCTATTTGTTGAACGAAGGCTCGCCGGGCCTGCCCATGAGCGATTCGCCCATAGCGATGACGTCGATCAAAGAGGCCATCGGCAAGGATTACCCGATGACGATGACCGACATCCCCGGGCCGGAAAAACATTTTCAGGTCCACCTGAAACTGGCGGACGGCAGCCCGGTGACCATCGACGTGCGCCCCTCGATGGTGCCGTTGTCGCCGTGGTTACCCATCGTGTTGCTCGGGCAACTGGCACTGATGCTCATCTGCACCTGGCTGGCCGTGAGAATCGCCATCCGCCCCCTCACCCGCCTCGCCCAAGCAGTAGAGACCCTGGACCCCAACACCCATGCGGTGCACCTGGACGAAAAAGGCCCGACCGAAGTCGCGCATGCCGCCATGGCCTTCAATTCGATGCAGGCGCGCATCGCCGCTTACCTCAAGGAGCGCATGCAACTGCTGGCGGCGATTTCCCACGACCTGCAAACCCCGATTACCCGCATGAAACTGCGTGCCGAATTCATGGACGACTCCACCGAGAAAGACAAACTCTGGAATGACCTTGGCGAGATAGAACACCTGGTGCGCGAAGGCGTGGCCTATGCCCGCAGCGTGCATGGCGCCACCGAGGAAAGTCGCCGCACCCATCTGGATTCGTTCCTCGACAGCCTGGTGTTCGACTATCAGGACATGGGCAAAGACGTTCAGCTGGGCGGTAAAAGTGACGCGGTGATCGACACCCGGCCGCACGCCTTGCGACGGGTGCTGGTGAACCTGACGGACAACGCGCTGAAGTTCGCTGGCGCCGCCGAATTGTGGGTGGAAGCGAAGGCTGACGGCAGTTTGTCGGTAAAGGTGATGGACCGTGGTCCGGGGATTGCCGAGGAAGAATTGGCTCAGGTGATGGAACCGTTTTATCGCGTGGAAAATTCGCGTAACCGCAGTACCGGCGGGACCGGGTTGGGGTTGGCAATTGCGCAGCAGTTGGCGTTGGCGATCGGGGGATCGTTGACGTTGAGTAATCGCGAGGGAGGTGGGTTGTGCGCGGAGCTCAGATTGCCGGCTCAGTAACATGATCGTTCCCACGCTCCGCGTGGGAATGCAGCCCGGGACGCTCCGCGTCCCTTTCGAGAGCTGGAACGCGGAGCGTCCCTTGAGGCATTCCCACTGGGAGCGTGGGAACGATCAGTTCAGGGTCAGGCCGGGTAGTTGGCGCGCAAGGCCTCCAGGCCACCCTGATAGATACCGGTAAACAGCGCCACCACTTCCTCGTCACTCACACCGACAGGTGCAAATCGCCCAGACCAGGTCACTCGCGCGCCCTGCCCCTGCGCTTCAACACTGATGGTCGCCAGATAGTCAGTAGCCGGAAACGGCGCCTGCAATATCGAATAACTGTAAGTCTTCCCAGCGTTATCAAACGCCTCCAACCGCTCAACCACCACCGCCCCGTCCGCCGTTTGCAGGCTGCGAACCCGGCCGCCTTCACTCAGCTCGCTTTTGGGAATAAACGGCAGCCAGTCCGGCAGCGAGTTAAAGCCGCCAATCAATTGCCAAACCTGGTCGGCGGTCGCCGGGATATCAATAAACGCTGATGCAGTTGCCATGAAATGTTCTCTCTCAATCAATAAGGTTCAAATCGCCATGCTGTCGACGACGCCACCGTCGACCCGCAAAGCCGCGCCGGTGGTGGCCGACGACAGTGACGAGGCGATGTAGGCCACCAGATTCGCGACTTCCTCGACATTTGCCACGCGCTGGATAATGGAGGTCGGCCGGGCCTTGCGCACGAAGGCATCGGCTTCTTCCCGAACGCTCCGCCCCGATTTGGCGGTGGCGTCTTTGAGCATCAGCTCCAGGCCATCGGTCAACGTTGGGCCAGGCAGGATCGCATTAACCGTCACCCCGGTGCCCGCCAGCCGCTTGGCCAAACCATGGGATACCGCCAGGTTGGCGCTTTTGGTCACGCCGTAGTTGAGCATGTCGGCCGGAATGGCGATCCCGGATTCCGAGGACAGGAAGATCACCCGACCCCAGCCCTGCTTGACCATGTCCGGCACGTAATGCCGTGACAGGCGCACGCCGGAGATCACGTTGACCTCATAAAACCGCGTCCACTCGCTGTCTGGCGTGTCGAAAAAGTCCACGTCGTTGAAGATCCCGAGGTTGTTCACCAGGATGTCCGCCCGCGGTTCGGCGGCAAACAACAACTCGGCGCCTTCGGCCGTGCCGAGGTCTGCGGTCAGGCCACGCAACTGCGCGTCCGGCACGCTCTGGCGAATGCTCGCCAGCGCCTGTTCGACCTTGGCCGTCTCACGGCCGATCACCACCACCGTGGCGCCGGATTCGGCCAGCGCCTTGCTGATGCCCAGGCCAATGCCGGCGGTGCTGCCGCTGACAATGGCGAGTTTTCCAGTCAGATCGATTTTCATGCTCAACCTCCAATAATTGGCAATGGCGCACGTTCGGACACCAGTTTCGCGTCGCGCATCGCCTGCCAGAAAGCGGCGGGAATGACGGCCGACATCGCCGCAACGTCTTCAGCAATCCGGTCCGGACGGCTGGAACCTGGAATCACCGCCGCCACGGCCGGGTTAGCCAGGGAGAACTGCAACGCAGCCGCTTTTATGTCGACGCCATGCGCGGCAGCGATGCGTTTGATCTGCTCGACTTTATTGATGATCGCCGGGCTGGCCTTCTGGTATTCGAAGTGCGCGCCACCGGCCAGAATGCCCGAGCTGTAAGGACCACCGACCACAATCTCGACGTTCTGCGCCAACGCGGCGTCCATCAGACGTTGCAAGGCACGGTCGTGGTCGAGCAGCGTGTAGCGACCCGCCAGCAGAAAACCGTCCGGCTGGGCTTCGGTCAGATCAAGGGTCAGTTCGCACGGTTCGACCTTGTTCACGCCCAGGCCCCAGCCCTTGATCACGCCTTCTTCGCGCAAGCGGGTCAGCACTTTGAAGGCGCCGGTGCGGGCCTGGTTGAAGTATTCCAGCCATTGATCGCCGTAGAAGTCCTGGGCGATGTCATGCACCCAGACGATGTCCAGACGATCGGTTTGCAGGCGCTTGAGGCTGTCTTCAATGGAGCGCATCGTGGCGTCGGCGCTGTAGTCGTTGACGATCTTGTTCGGGCGACCGTGTTCGAACACCCCGCTCTTCTCGCCCAAATCGCGGGCCGCAGTGTCTTCGACTTCATCGAGAATGACCCGGCCGACTTTGCTGCTCAGCACATAGTCATCGCGGTTGTACTGGGCCAGCGCGGCGCCCAGACGAATTTCCGACAGGCCCGAACCGTAAAACGGCGCGGTGTCGAAGTAACGCACGCCGGCATCCCAGGCAGCGTGGACGGTGGCCAGCGCCTCTTCTTCAGGAATGGCGCGGAACATGTTGCCCAATGGGGCGGTGCCGAAACCGAGGGCGCCAGGTAGTTTGTCTTTCAAGCTCATGGGTTTTTCCTCTTGAGTGTCAGGGGTCATCAGAGGTGACCGTTGAGCAGATCCTAGATTGCGATGATCGGACCGTCCAAGACATAATACGCAGCACTTGAGTCCCTATAGGTCTGACATGATCGACATCCGCCAATTGCGCTACTTCGTCGCCGTCGCCGAAGAAGAACACGTCGGTCGCGCCGCCGAACGCCTGCACATTTCCCAATCGCCCCTGAGCCGGCAGATCGCCCAACTCGAAGAGCGCCTGGGGCTGACCCTGTTCGAACGCAGCCAGCAACGCATTCGCCTGACCCGCGATGGCCAGACTTTCCTGGCCGAAACCCGTGCCCTGCTGACCCACGCCAATCGCCTGGAATCCCTGGGCAAGCGCCTCGGCCGTGGCGAAGAAGGCGGCTTGTGCATCGGCTACATCGAGAACGCCATGCACGCCGGCGTCCTGCCCAATGCCTTGCGGGTGCTGCGGGTCGACCGGCCGAACGTGCACGTCGCGCTGTACAACCTGAATTCCGCCGAACAACTCGAAGGCCTGCGTCAGCGTAGTCTGGATATCGCACTGGTCAGCGAACCGCCCGTCGCCGACGACCCGGACCTGTTGGGTTTCCAGGTGCTGGACGATCCGATGCTGCTGGCCCTGCCCGAACATCATCCTTTGGCGAACAACCCAACATTGACCCCGGCAGACCTCGCCGATCAGGAATGGATCGGCGTGCAACCCCGCCAGGACGCCGCCAGCCGAGACGACTTCGTCAGCGCCTGCATCCGCGCCGGTTTCACCCCAGACATTCGCATGGAAGCCACTGAACCGTTTACCGCGTTGGGATTGGTGGCATCGGGGCTGGGCATCGCAATGATCCAGAAAGGCCTGAGCCGCAACGCACCGCCGGGCGTGGTGCTGCGGGAAGTGCCGTGGATTTCCTTCACCACACCGCTGTGGGCCGCTTGGCACCGGATCAATTTGCGACCGCTGGTGGAGACGTTCAGGAAAGTGCTGACGGAACCGGGCCCCCATTGATCGTTCCCACGCTCCGCGTGGGAACGATCGGTTAACGATCGAACATCGTCGTTTATTTGCTCACTAGGGTTTGGTGCTTTACTGAAAAGATTCCGAAACCCAGCGAGAAGCCCGCATGAACCGCAACGACCTGCGCCGTGTCGACATGAACCTGCTGGTGATTTTCGAAACCCTGATGTTCGAAAAGAACCTGACCCGGGCCGGGGAGAAGCTGTTTCTCGGCCAGCCCGCCGTCAGTGCCTCATTGGCCAAGTTGCGCGACCTGTTCGATGACCCGCTGCTGGTGCGTAACGGTCGCGTGCTGGAGCCGACTCAGCGCGCGTTGGCGATCCTCAAGGAATTGCAGCCGGCGATGGACACCATCTCCGGCGCGGTCAGCCGGGCCAAGGATTTCGACCCGTCCACCAGCCGCGACGTGTTTCGCATCGGCCTGTCCGACGACGCCGAGTTCGGCCTGTTTCCGCCGCTGCTCAAGCAAATACGCGAAGAGGCGCAGAACGTTGTGGTGGTGGTGCGTCGGGTGAATTTCCTGCTGATGTCGTCGATGCTGGCCAGCGGGGAGATTTCCGTCGGGATCAGCTACACCACGGAGCTGCCGGCCAACGCCAAGCGCAAGAAGTTGCGTGACCTGAGCGTGAAGATCCTGCGCGGCGATGACCGGCCCGGCACCCTGACCCTGGATGAATACTGCGAACGCCCTCACGCGCTGGTGTCGTTTTCCGGGGATCTGACTGGGGCTATCGACAACGACCTCGCGCGTATCGGCCGCTCACGCCGGGTGGTGCTGGCGGTGCCGCAATTCGCCGGCCTGCGCGCCTTGCTGGCCGGCACCGATATGCTCGCCACGGTGCCGGACTACGCGGCGTGCGCGCTGATCGAAGGCAGCAGCCAGCTGCGGGCCGACGACCCGCCGTTTGACATCGTGCTGTCCGAACTGTCCATGGTCTGGAACGGGGTCAACGATAACGATCCGGCAGAACGTTGGTTGCGCTCGCGAATTTCCCAACACATGTCGGCGCCGCTGCCGGGGCATTAATCGATTGGAAAGATGCGGGATCGGTCTCACGCAGGTACACCGGCAGGTCAGTGACCGGTGGCATGACCGGAATCTCGAAATACATCTGGATCACCCAGCCGCGGTGATAACTGGCGTGATTGACCACATGCATCAGTATCGCGCCGGCGCTCATGATGCCGCTTTCCCCCGAGACAAAACTGAACTCGACGGGTTTATCCAGCGAGGCATCGGTCTGCCGTTCGCTCCAGTCGCAGTACCAGTGATCGATGTCCTTTTGCGCCAGGCGCAACTCGGCGAGGTCGGGATGCAGCAGATCGTGTGAAGTTTTAAAGCCGTGCCCTCGGCCTTCGAGGTGGGCCCGCCAGATGCAGTCCACCACGTAGATGTGGTTCAGGGTGCCGATCATGTTCTTGAACACCGACACGCGCTCTTTATTGACCTCACCCGGCGGCAGTGCGGCCAGGCTGTCAAAGAGGCGTTGATTGGCCCAGCGTTTGTAATCGGCAAGCATGCGGGCAGTGCGTACGTTAATCATCGCAGGTCTCCCATTGTGATGGGCGCACTGCCAAGCATAGCCCTCAGGGCGAGCGGCATTGCAAACGCTGATTACCGGTCACTTCGCGACCTGTGTAGCAGCTGCCGAGCAACGCGAGGCTGCGTTCGGCGGCGAAGCCGTCGTGAATCCTGTGCACGCGGTTTACCTGATTAACCGCAGAGTCTGAATTGGCGACGGCTTCGCCGCCGAACGCAGCCTCGCAGGCTCGGCAGCTGCTACACCGGTCGTGGTGTGGCTAATATCGTCGTCACCCGATCGGCCAGCGCCAGGCAACTGGTCAAGCCCGGTGATTCGATTCCGAACAGGTTCACCAGCCCAGGCACACCATGCTCGGCCGGACCACTGATGACAAAGTCGGCCGCCGGCTCGGTCGGCCCGGTGATTTTCGGGCGGATGCCACTGTAGGCGGGTTGCAGGCTGTTATCAGGCAATGCCGGCCAGTAGCGCCGGATCGCCTCGTAGAAGCCATCGGCTCGGCGTGGATCCACACGATAATCGACGTGATCGATCCATTCGACGTCCGGCCCGAAGCGCGCCTGACCGCCCAGATCGAGCGTCATGTGCACGCCCAGCCCCGCGCTTTCCGGGGCCGGATACACCAGATGCCGGAACGGTGCCCGGCCGTTGAAACTGAAATAGCTGCCCTTGCACAATCGTGCCTCGGGAACGTGTTGCGACGGCAGACCTTCAATCCGGCTCGCCACCTCAGGCGCGGACAGTCCGGCGCAATTGATCAACTCGCGGCAGCTCAAGGTCATCGGTTGGGCGCCGCCCATCTGCAGTTCGAAACCTTGCTCGGTGCAACGGGCCGACGCCAGCGGCGTATGAAAAACCAGCGACGTACCGCTGGCCTCGGCATCCGCCTGAAGCGCCAGCATCAAGGCATGGGAATCGACAATCCCGGTAGACGGCGACCAGAGCGCAGCGACGCAGGACACTGCCGGTTCAAGTTCCCGCGCCTGTTCGGCGTCCAGCCATTGCAGGTCATCGACGCCGTTGCTGCGACCCTGCGCCAACAACTTCTGCAAGGCCGCACACTGACCGTCATCCGTGGCCACGATCAGCTTACCCAGGCGCTGGTAATCGACGCCGCGCTCATCGCAAAAGGCGTAAAGGCGTTGCTTGCCCTCCACGCACACTTGCGCCTTGAGGCTGCCGCTCGGGTAGTAAATGCCGGCGTGGATCACTTCCGAATTGCGCGAACTGATGCCCACGCCAATGCCCTCGCCCGCCTCGACCAGGATCACTTCCCGCCCGCTGCGGGCCAGGGCTCTGGCGACCGCCAGCCCGACCACTCCGGCCCCGACCACCACGCATTCGATATCGACGCTCACCTGCCCTCCGCTCCTTTCACGCCAGCCCTCGTTCCCGATAATCGATCAGGCTGGAGAATATCGCCAGCAGCATGGCCATGACCACGAAGAAGATCAGGACCAGAAAGTACGACCCGATGACGAGGCAAGCGTGCAGCGATGCTGCCAAGGGAAGGCACAACCATATCCGTGTGTTCTCGATTCAAGGGCGTTGTTTTTCGTAGGAGCATGGCTTGCCCGCGATGGCGACCGGGTTGATGTGGGAAACAGACAGGAATGGGCAATACATTTGTTCTGGATTGTCACGAGTGATGCGAGTGCTGTAGGAGCAAGGCTTGCCCGCGATGAACGATGACGCGGCGTGTCAGGCCTGATGCCATCGCGAGCAAGCTTCGCTCCTACAGTGCCTGGCTGCTAGCCAGGCTTGTGGTTATCCAAAACCCGATTGACCGCTAACTCACCCAACATGATCACCCGTTGCAGCACCAGCACCGTTTGCCGTCGCGGGCCGTCCGTTACGTCGGCGAGATCGTTGACCATGGCGCTGGCTGATGCCAACGATTCACAGGCCTCGACGAGCAACGTTTCGTCATCCACCGCTGCATCGATGGTGAAAATGGTGCTGGGCTTGCGGGGCGGTATCTGCGTTTTCGACGCCCCGGGGTTGAGGTAGAAGCTGAGTGCGCGGTCGGCCGCCTCTTTCATTTTCTTGGGGTCAAGATCAATAAAGGCGTCGTAGGGTATCGGACCGGTATTCGGGGGGTTGGGCGTAACTTTGAACATAGATGAAGCTCCAACTTGCAATATTGAGGAGCCATCACCCTCGCTACCAAACGAAGGGTGGCGGCCATACGTGGGTTGGTAGACCGGTCGAAGTTGGGAAAACCCGGCGCTCACAATGGAGCCCCACGCATGACCACCATAAAAGCAGAGTCCCGAAAAGAGACTGCATCAGGTGTTGCCATGCGACTTCGTAGCGGGCTACCAAACCCGATCACTGTTTTTCAGTGACCGAGAAACGATATAGCCCGCCCCATTGCCGCACAAGCCGGCGGATTCTGGCGTACGCGTAGGCAACGACGCAAGGCGTTGTAGCCGCTTATGACGTAACACCGAGTGTCTTTAAACAGTCGTCGTTAAACATGTTTATGCACTGCGCCAGATCCGGCGCCATCGCGAGTAGGCTCACTCCCACAGGGGACCTGCGCCGGCCACAAATCCTGCGAACGGCACCAAACAAATGTGGGAGCGGGCTTGCTCGCGAAGGCGGTGTGTCAGGCGACAGTGTTTTTGACTGTGCCACCGCCTTCGCGAGCAAGCCCGCTCCCACAGGGGTCTGCGCCAACCACAAATCTTGCGGGGTTAGCCGTCGCGCCTTTATCTAGGGCTTGGCCATTGCGATGCGCCAGACCTTGTTCCCGACATCATCGGCCACCAACAAGGCTCCGCGCTGGTCAAGCGTGACGCCCACCGGGCGGCCTTGCGCTTCACCATCGGCATTGAGGAAATCAGTCAGGAAGTCCACCGGCAGCCCCGAGGGTTTGCCGTCGCTGAAGGGAATGAACACCACTTTGTAACCGGCCTGGGGGTTACGGTTCCAAGAGCCGTGCTCACCGACAAAAACGCCATTGGCGAAATTAGCGGGCATGCCTCGGGCATCAGAGAACGTCAGGCCTAACGGTGCAACGTGGGTACCGAGCGCGTAGTCCGGCGCGATGGCCTTGGCCACCTTGTCCGGACGCGGCGGCTCGACACGGGTGTCGACATGATCGCCGTAGTAGCTCCACGGCCAGCCGTAGAACGCACCGTCCTGCACCGACGTCAGGTAATCCGGCACAAGGTCGCTGCCGATTTCGTCGCGCTCGTTGACCACGGTCCACAACTGCGTCGAGCCCGGCTTCCAGGCCAAGCCGTTGGGGTTACGCAGGCCGCTGGCGAACAAGCGCTTGTCGCCGCTTGTGACGTCAACTTCCCAAATCGCCGCGCGCCCTTCTTCCGCATCGAGGCCGTTCTCGCCGACATTGCTGTTGGAACCTACCGTGACGTAAAGCTTGGTCCCCTCGGCGTTGGCGAGGACATTCTTGGTCCAGTGGTGATTAATGCCTGCGGGCAGATCGGTCACTTTCACCGGCGTCGCATTCACCTCGGTCTGACCCGCGTTGTACGGCACCTTGACCAGTGCATCGGCATTGGCAATAAACAAGTCATTGCCCACCAACGCCATGCCAAACGGCGAGGCGAGGCCCGTCATGAATACCTTCCGGACTTCCGCGTGGCCATCACCGTCGGCATCGCGCAACAAGGTAATGCGATTGGCGCTGGGTGCATCAGCGCCGATACGGCCCATCACAAAACCCATGACGGTGCGTTTTGCCCAGGCGATCGGGCCGGTGCCACCGTCAGTCGCGCCTTCCGGCATCGGCGGGTGGTTGCTCTCGGCAACCAGGACATCGCCATTGGGCAGCGTATACACCCAGCGCGGGTGATCGAGGTTTTCGGCCAGCGCGGTCACTTTGAAACCGGCGGGTGCCTTGGGCATGTCACTACCCGCCCAGCCGATCGCTTTGGACACTTTTAACGTAGGGATCAACGAGGTGGTGGGTTCAGGCAATTGCGGGGACGGACCGACGCTGGCCTGAGACGGCAATTTGGAAGACTCACCACACGCGGTGAGCAGCGCGGCAGTGGTCATCAAGAGCGCAAGTCGGTTGGACACATTCATTGTTCTAACCTCGCAACGGCCATCCATGGGCCAATTATTGGGCAGGCAAAATCCCGGCGAAGTATCGCGGCGCGGGTCCGTTTCAAACACCGCGTCTTTCGCAAATCAAATTTGCCTAAAACGCACGAATGCGCGCCTCCAAAGCCGGGCACTATCGCAAGCGCCTGTTTCAACCGGTCCTGAGCTCAAACGGGGTTCAACAACGCCTCTCGTAACAGCCTGGCTGCCGGCGAGTCCGGCACGCCTTTGCGCGACACCAGCTCATAAGGTTCGCTGCGCGAGGTGATGGGCAGCGGCAGCGTGGTGGTGAAACCGTAGCCGGAGCAGAACTTCGCCACGTCGGTCGACACCAACGCGACGAGGGTCGGGTTTTCCTGAAGTAACGACAGGGTGGCAAACGCCGACGTGGTTTCCAGCAGGTGCACCGGGAAACGCAGGTCAGCCTCGTGAAACTCGCGCTCCAGCAGCAAACGCATCGGCATGTTGGCCCGATAGACCACCCAGCGGTAATCCACGAGGTCCTTCAGCGACAGCTGCCGGGCATAGGCGAACGGATGCTGAGTGCTGGCGATCACCGCCAGGGTTTCTTCGACGAAGGTCGAGCTCTCATACAAGTAGGGCGTGGTGCTGATGGTCGTACGGCAGATCGCAAGGTCGAGGCGCCCGGCGTCAAGCTGGCTGAGCAGTGCGGCGCTGGTGTCTTCGACGATCTCGATGGACAGCTTCGGGTGATCGGCAATCACCCGGCTGATCGCGGTGGTCAGCAGCGGGACGGCGCCCATGATGGTGCCGACGGACACCCGTCCGCCCTCTCCGCTCATGATGCCGATGATCTCTTCGCGCAGATGGGCAAGGTCGGTCTGGATCAAGCGTGCGTACCGGATGACCGAGCGTCCGGCATCGTTCGGCTCAAGCCCGCGGTTAGTACGGGTGAACAGCGAGGTGCCGAAGGTGGTTTCAATTTCTTGCAGGGCTTTACTGGCGCCCGGCTGGGTCAGCGCGACCTGTTTGGCCGCGCCCAGCAAGGAGCCGTGTTCATCAAGGGCTATCAACAAGCGCAGTTGCTTGATGTGCAGGCGGGACATGATCGAATTGAGTGAGGGCGTCATCAGGGTTAACTAAAAGTTATAGAGGTATCGAAAGTTGTCAGTATCGAGGCTCGCCACGACGGCCCTATAGTCCACCCCACAACCAGGCAATGCAATGGGTTTGACCAGAGAGCGAAAGCCTTCCTGCCGCAGACCGATTGCAACAATAACAATCCTGTATAACTTGTGGTGAATCATGTCCCTCATCAATTACGTCACCAAGATCCAGTTCGGCTACGACAGCCTGCAGCATCTCGCAGCCGAAGCCGAGCGTGCGGGCATTACCCGGCCGCTGATTGTCACCGACATCGGCGTGCGCAATGCCGGCATCGTCGACAAGGTCATCACGGCCCTCGGCGCCAGCCTTCCCCCTTCGATTTTCGACGCCACCCCGTCCAACCCCAACGAACACGCCGTACGTGAAGCCGTCGCGCAATACCACCTCGACGAGTGCAACGGCATCATCGCGGTCGGCGGTGGTTCTTCCATCGACCTGGCCAAAGGCGTGGCTGTCTGCGCCACGCACGACGGTCCTCTGCACAGCTTTGCGGTGATCGAAGGCGGACTGGATCGCATCACCTCTGCCACCGCGCCGTTGATCGCCATTCCCACCACGGCGGGCACCGGCAGCGAAGTCGGCCGTGGCGCCATCCTGATCCTCGACGACGGTCGAAAGGTGGGCGTAATCTCACCTTATGTGGTGCCTCGCGTGGCCATCTGCGACCCGGAACTGACCCTGGGCCTGCCACCGATGCTGACCGCCGCCACCGGCATGGACGCGATCGCTCATTGCATCGAGACGTTCATGGCGCCGGCCTTCAACCCGGCGGCGGATGGCATCGCCCTCGACGGCCTGTGGCGTGCCTGGGAACACATCGAGCGCGCCACCGCCGAACCCGGTGATCGCGAAGCGCGGATGAACATGATGAGCGCGTCGATGCAGGGCGCACTCGCCTTTCAGAAGGGATTGGGCTGCGTGCACAGCCTGTCTCACGCCTTGGGCGGCATCAATCCGAAGCTGCACCACGGCACTTTGAACGCGATCTTTCTGCCAGCGGTCGTGGACTTCAACGCCAATGCTCCTACCGTTCGCGACGAACGCAAGCTCGAACGTCTGCGACATGCCATGGGCCTTGAGGCCGACGCCAATATCGGTACCGCCATCGAAGACATGACCCGACGCCTGGGCCTGCCGACCCGCCTGAGCGAAATAGGCGTCGACGAAAGCCTGTTCGCCGGCATCGTCGAAGGCGCGTTGCACGATCACAGCCACAAGACCAACCCCCGCGAAGCATCGTCCGCGGACTACCTGTCGATGCTCGCGCAGTCGTTGTAACTGTCGCAATCCAACAATAAAAAATGAGGAGGCAGCCGCGTCGTCGGTTGAACCGACGCCAGCGCAACAATCATGAAGCCCACCGTCCTTATCGACCGGCAAGACAGCCTTGCCACCGTCACCCTCAGCCACCCGGGGAAAATGAACGCCCTGACCTTGTCCATGTGGCAGGACCTGGGTGATGTCATGACCGAGTTGTCCGCCGACGCCAGCGTGCGCTGCGTCGTGTTGCGCGGTGCTGGCGAACAAGCCTTCGCCGCCGGCGCCGATGTCAGCGAGTTTCCGACCGTACGCGCCAACCTGGCACAAGCCCGTGAGTATGCCGAAGTCACCTCGGCGGCCATGCGCGCTGTCGCCGACTGCCCACACCCGGTGATCGCGATGATCCATGGCGTGTGTGTCGGCGGCGGCCTGGAAATCGCTGCGCTGTGCGACCTGCGTATCTGCGGCACCTCCAGTCGTTTCGGCGCACCGGTCGGCAAATTGGGGCTGGTCATGTCGTATGACGAAATGGCCGGTCTGGTGGCGCTGGCCGGACGCTCGACGACCCTGGAGATTCTCCTCGAGGGTCGCATTCTCGACGCCCATGACGCCTACGTAAAAAACCTTGTGACCCGCGTCGTACCTGATGCCGAGGTCGAGTCCGAAACCCTCGCTACCGCCAAGCGCATCGCCAATGGAGCGCCCCTCGTCGCCCGCTGGCATCGCCAGGCCGCACGCCAGCTTGAGGCCGGCGTTGCACCCACCGTCGAGCAGATTGACACGAGTTACTTCTGCTACGACACCGAAGATTTTCAGATCGGTCTGAACGCTTTCATCGAGAAAGCCAAGCCACAATTCAAGGGGAAATAACATGGGACCGCTGACAGGAATGCGCGTGGTAGAACTGGCTCACATCATGTCCGGCCCGGTGTGCGGAATGATGCTGGCCGACATGGGCGCTGACGTGGTGAAAGTCGAGAAAGTCCCGGGCGGTGATGATTCGCGCCGCTTCTCGCCGATCATGGCCAGCGGTGAATCGGCTTCGTTCATGGTGGTGAACCGCAACAAGCGCGGTATTGGCCTGAACCTGAAAACCGAGGGCGGGCGCGACGTGTTGCGCCGCCTGTTGATGGACGCCGATGTGGTCACGGAAAACTTCCGTGCCGGCACCATGGAGAAATTCGGCCTGGGCTATGAAACGCTGAAAACCCTCAATCCAGGGCTGATCTACTGCGCGATCTCCGGCTACGGCCGCAGTGGCCCGTTTGGCGAAAAAGGCGGCTTCGACCTGATCGCCCAGGGCATGAGCGGCATGATGAGCATGACCGGTGAAGCCGGGCGTGAACCGGTCAAGGCCGGCTCGCCAGTGGCCGACATCAACTCCGGCATTCTCGCCGCCCTCGGCATCTGCGCCGCCTACGCTGCCAAGCAGAAAACCGGCCTGGGGCAGATGGTCGATACCTCGTTGTTCGAAGCCGGTCTGCAACAGATGTACTGGCCGGCGGCGGCGTATTTCGCCGACGGCACCATCCTGCCAAAGATGGGTTCGGCCAACTCCACCAGCGCGCCGTATCAGGTGTTCCGCACCGCGGATGGCTGGATCAACATTGGTGCCGCCAACCAGGCCAACTACGAACGGCTGGTCGAGGCGCTCGCCGTGCCACAACTCGAAGCCGACCCACGCTTCGCCAGCAACGCGTTGCGCATGGAGCACCGCCTGGCCCTGGTGGAAATCCTCAACGAAGTCCTGGTCGCGCGCACCACCGATGAATGGATGGTGCTGTTCGACAGCCTCGGCCTGCCTGCCGGGCCGGTTCTCGATATCGCGGCGGCGCTGGCTCATCCGCAAACCGAAGCACGCGGCATGGTCGTCGAGACCCAACACCCGACCGAAGGCCGGGTACGTGGCATGGGCCTGCCGATTCATTTCTCCGACATGGACAACGCTGCGCCGCCGACCAGTCGGCATGCCCCGCTGCTCGGTGAACACACCCGCGAAGTGCTGAAAGAAAGCGGTTATGCGGAGGATGAAATCGACGAACTGATTCGAACCCAAGCCGTGGTGGCACTGGCATAACACAAAAAACTGTGGGAGCGGGCTTGCTCGCGAAGGCGGTGTATCAGCCAACGTAAATGTTGAATGTGAAGCCGCATTCGCGAGCAAGCCCGCTCCCACATGGAGCAGTGTCGATCCGCAGTTTTTTAGAACAACTACAAAAACAATAAGGTGAACATCATGAGCCGTATCTTGACCGAGGCCGTCAGCCGCCGATCATTTCTAGTGTCTGCCGGCGTCACCGTTGGCGGTGCATTCGCCGCCAACCTGCTGCCCTCCAGCGTCTTCGCCGCGACCAAACCCATTGTGTTGCGCTACACCAGCAGCCTGCCCGACACCCATCCGCTGAACATACAAATGAAGGCGGCTTCGCTGGCCATCAAGGCCGAAACCAACGGCGCCGTGGACCTGCAGGTGTACGCCAACGGCGCCATGGGCGGCGACACCGACATGCTGTCCCAGGTGCGTGCCGGGGCAATCGACTTCATTCCATTGCCAGGTGCGATTCTCTCCACGCTGGTGCCGGCCATGTCGATCGAAAGCATGCCGTTCGCATTCAAGGACTACGACAGTGTCTGGGCCGCGCTGGACGGCAAGCTGGGCGAATACGTACGCGCCAAGACCGAGAAGGTCGGCCTGATCCCGATGGAAAAAGTCTGGAACAACGGCTTCCGCCAGATCACCAGCTCGACGCGGCCGATCTACACGCCGCAAGACCTGGCCGGTTTCAAACTGCGTGTGCTGGTCAGCCCGCTGTGGACCTCCATGTTCAGCGCCCTGGGTGCCTCCCCTACCGGCATCAGCATCAACGAGACCTACTCGGCGTTGCAGACCAAAGTCGTCGACGGCCAGGAAAACCCGCTGGTAGTTGTCGAAGCCGCGCGCTTCTATGAAGTACAGAAATACTGCTCCATGACCGACCACATCTGGGGCGGTTTCTGGATCGTTGCCTCGGGCAAGACCTTTCCAAAACTGCCCGCAGATGTGCAGGAAATCGTCTCCCGGCAAATCAACGCCGCCGCGCTGATTCAGCGTCAACAGGTGATCGATCTCAACTCCAGCCTGGAGCCGTCCCTGACCGCCCATGGCATCACTTTCAACAAAGTCGACCGTTCATTGTTCAGGACTGATTTGCAGTCCAAAGGCTTCTACACCCAATGGAAAGAAAAGTACGGCGATGAAGCCTGGAGCTTGCTGGAGCAGTACGCGGGTCAACTGTCCTAAGCCGGAGACACGGTCATGAAAAACGAAATACCAATGACGGATGTTTCTCCCGCTGAAGGACTCAGCACCCGCCCCACCACGTTTCGTCTCGGTCGCGCTTTGGACACAGGGCTGCGCTGGCTGACCGAGGGCAGCGCGGCGTTGCTGGTGGTTATCGAAGTCACGCTGCTGTTTTGCAATGTGTTCTCGCGCTACGTGCTCAATCAACCCATCGTCTGGGGCGACGAATTGGCCTCGCTGCTGTTTCTCTGGCTGGCGATGCTCGGCTCAGTGGTGGCGATGCGTCGAGGCGAGCACATGCGGCTGACCTCGTTCATCGGGCGCCTGCCGCTGGAAAAACGCGCCTTTGTCGACACCTTGGGCGCCGTGATCGTCATCACGTTCATCGGGTTGCTGTTCACCCCGGCCTGGGAGTACGTCAGCGACGAGTGGATCATCACCACCGCCGCCCTTGAAATCCCCAACGCCTTTCGCGTGTCAGCCATCGCGGTCGGCCTGAGCCTGATGCTGATGACCTGTGTCGCGCGCCTGCTGACCAGCGCCCGGCTGATCGACTTCTCCGTGTCGGTGGCGATGCTGGCCTCCCTGGCCGCGTTGTTGTGGGTGGCTGAAGGCAGCCTGCTGCTGATGGGCAACTGGAACCTGGTCGTTTTCTTCATGATCGGCGTGATGGCCATGATCGTCATCGGCGTGCCGATCATGGTCGCATTCGGCCTGGCGACGGTGGCTTACCTGTCGACCATGACCAGCACGCCCTTGACCCTGGTGGTGGGCCGGATGGACGAAGGCATGGCGAGCCTGATCTTGCTGGCCATCCCGTTGTTTGTGTTTTTGGGAGCGTTGATCGAAGCCATGGGCATGGCCCGAGCGATGATCCGCTTCCTCTGCTCGTTGATCGGCCATGTACGTGGCGGCCTGTCTTATGTGCTGATCGGCGCCATCTACCTGATCTCCGGCATTTCCGGTTCCAAGGCTGCCGACATGGCCGCCATCGCGCCGGCGCTGTTTCCGGAAATGAAGAAACGTGGTGAGGATGAAAACGAACTGGTGGCGATGCTCAATGCCTCCGGGGCGATGTCGGAAACCATTCCGCCGAGCCTGGTATTGATCACCATCGGCTCGGTAACCGGCGTGTCGATTTCCGCCCTGTTCACCGGTGGTTTCATGCCGGCGGTGGTGGGTGCCATCGCCATGGCGGCAGTGATCTGGTGGAAAAACCGCAAAGGCGAGGCCTCCACCGGTAAACGCGCCTCAGGCAAGGAAATCGGTCACTCGCTGCTGGTCGCGTTACCGGCACTGGCCCTGCCCTTCGTGATCCGAACCGCGGTGGTTGAAGGGGTCGCGACCGCCACCGAAGTCGCCGCCATCGGCGTGGCCTACACCTTTGTCGTCGGGCTGCTGTGCTACCGCTGCTTTGACTGGCGCCGGCTGTATCCGATCCTGGTCAGCACCGCGTCGCTGTCCGGCGCGATCCTGATCATCATCGGCAGCGCCACCGCCATGGCCTGGGCATTGACCCAGTCGGGCTTCTCGCACCAGTTGGCGCAGGTGATGTCGACGGTGCCGGGTGGCGCGATGGGCTTCCTGATCATCTCCGCTGTGGCGTTCATCCTTCTGGGCAGTTTTCTGGAAGGCATCCCGGCCATCGTGCTGTTCGGGCCGCTGCTGTTTCCGATTGCCAAGGCCATGGGGATCAACGACGTGCATTACGCGATGGTCGCGATCTTCGCCATGGGCCTGGGTTTGTTCGCCCCGCCGTTTGGTGTGGGTTTCTACGCTGCCTGCGCCATCGCCAAGGTCGACCCCAGCGGCGCCATGCGCCGGGTCTGGCCGTATCTCGGCGCACTCGTTGTAGCCCTGGGCGTGCTGATCGCCGTGCCATGGATTTCCATCGGTTTCCTGCCCAACGCCTGAATCACTTTTTGACTGTCAGCACGTAAATACGAGGTTTCTCATGAATTTTTCCACACTCGAAGCCGGCACCGCCACCGAACGCCAACTGATCGTCGACAAGGAGCGCACCATCTCGTTTCTCGGCGAAGACTTGCGCATCTACGCCACGCCACGGTTGGTCGACGATATCGAACGGACTTGCCTTGATTACCTGCTCACCTTCCTCGACGAAGGCGAAAACACCGTCGGTGCGGCAGTCGATATCCGCCACGTCGGCGCCACGTTGCTGGGCATGTCGGTCAGCATCGTCGCCACGGTTACCCGGATCGAAGGTCGCAGCGTCACCTTCAACGTCGAAGTGCGCGATGACGTCGAGCTGGTGGCCACGGCGGCGCATACCCGGGTGGTGGTGAACGTCGCCAAACTGCGCAGCCGCGTTCAGGCCAAGGCCGAGGCCGCCGCCGCAGGGGAAGTCGAAGACAGCGTGCTCAGCCCTTCCCAATTCGCCGCGTCGCGCTGAGCAAGGGACCCCGTCATGATCACGCTGCACGAACGCAATGGTTTGCCCAACCTGGCAGCCGAGGATGCGCTACCGATTGTCGATGCTCACCACCACCTGTGGGACCTGGGCAACGGTCGTTATCCCTGGCTGCAGGACGACTATCACGAGGATTTTTTTCTCGGCGACTATCGCAGCCTTTGCCGTGATTTCTTGCCGGAAAACTATCTTGCCCTGACCGAAAGACAACGGTTGGTGGGAACGGTGCATGTCGAGGCCGAACGTGCTCGCGATGAGCAAGTCGCCGAGACACGCTGGCTGGAACAAGTGAATGCCCGTTACGGCTTCCCGAATGCCATCGTTGCCCACGCCTGGTTCGATCGTGAGGACAGCGCGGACATTCTCGCGACTCAGGCCGCCAGGCCGCTGGTGAAAGGCATACGCTCCAAACCGGTGACCTCGGCGTCACCGGACGTGTCGATTGCCGGGGCTCGCGGCACCATGCAAGACCCGAAATGGCTGGAAGGCTTTTCGCGGCTGGCTGATCACGATCTGTCGTGGGACCTGCGCGTGCCGCCGTGGCACCTGGTCGAGGCCGCCGAAGTGGCGGCGATGTTTCCGCAGATCCGGATCGCCCTCAACCACACCGGTTTCGCCTGGGATCGCAGCCCGCAAGGCATGACCCGCTGGCGCAAGGGCCTGGAAGCATTGGCCTTGCAACCCAACGTGCACATCAAGTTGTCGGAGTTCGGGCTGAAAGACTCGCCCTGGAACTACGACGACAACCGGATCGTGGTGCTGACCGCCTTGGAGATCTTCGGCCCCGAGCGTTGCATGTTCGCCAGCAACTTCCCGGTTGCCGGATTGCGCGCGTCCTACGACACGATTGCCGATGGCGTGGCCGCGATGCTCGCACCACTGGGGCGTGCCGTGCAGGAAGCGGTGTTCGCCGGCAATGCACAACGCTTTTATCGTCTGGAGGAACAGCATGGATAACCCATCCGTGATCGACTGGCGCGCGCGCTTTCTGGCCAGCGGCGAGGACGCGGACTTACCCATCGTCGACGCTCATCAACATTATTTCGATATCGAAAAGCATTACTACCCGTGGCTGAACGACCGCCCGTTGCGACCGTTTCGTTATGGCGATTACTCGTCGATCTGCCGCAACTTCCTGCCTGAAGACTATCGCCGGCTGACGGGCAACCATCGCATCGTGCAGACCGTCGTCATCGAGGGTGAATGGGACCCTGCGACGCCCGCCGATGAGGTGAGGTTTGTCGAATCACTGGCACAAAACGAACCGACCCTGGCAGCGATGGTGGCGCAGGCCTGGCTTGACCGTGAAGACGCATCGGACCTCTTGCGCCGCTACGGCGATCATCCGTTGGTGCGCGGCGTGCGCCACAAACCTGCGGTCACCACCCTTGAGGCATGGCGCGAAGATTTCGTCGCGCCAGGCTCCATGCGCGATCCCCGCTGGCGCGACGGCTACGCACAACTGGCTGAAAACGGCCTGCATTTCGAGTTGCAGGCGCCATGGTGGCATCTGGCGGAAGCGGCCGAGCTGGCCAGAGACTTTCCTGACGTGACCATCGTGGTCAATCACACGGCGCTGCCATCTGATCGTTCGGAAGAAGGGTTGGCCGGCTGGCGTGAAAACCTCGCGTTGCTGGCTCGGGAGCCGAACGTTGCCCTGAAGATTTCCGGCATTTGCATCCCCGGCCAGGCCTGGCCCGTCGAGTCGAACCGCGTGGTGGTGAACGACGCGATTTCGATTGTCGATGTCAGTCGCTGCGCGTTTGCCAGCAATTACCCGGTCGACGGCGTCGTGAACGGCATGAGCGAGATCTTCGACGGCTTCAAAACGATTGTCAGCGACCGCTCCCTGACGGATCGGCTCGCCCTGTTTCATGACAACGCCCGACGCATTTACCGGCTCACTTGACCCTCATTGAACAGCCCTTCAGGAGTTCCCATGTTTGAAGTTTCAGGCCACAACTACATCGCTGGCGCTCGTTCGGCAAAAGGTTCGAGCACCTTGCAAAGCCACGACGCCAGTACCGGCGAAGCACTGCCGTATCGCTTCCATCAGGCGACTGTAGATGAAGTGAATGCGGCCGCAGAAGCGGCGGCCACGGCCTACCCGATCTTTCGTAACCTTTCATCTGCCCGACGCGCTCAATTTTTGGAGGCTATTGCCACGGAACTTGAGGCGCTGGACGACTCGTTCATTGCCCTCGTGTGCCGGGAAACCGCCTTGCCCGCCGGCCGTATTCAAGGGGAGCGGGCACGTACCAGCGGCCAGATGCGTCTGTTCGCCACGATGCTGCGTCGCGGCGATTTCTACGGCGCCCGCATCGATCGTGCTTTGCCCGACCGTCAACCGCTGCCTCGCCCCGACCTGCGCCAGTACCGCACCGGTCTCGGTCCGGTTGCCGTGTTCGGTGCCAGCAACTTCCCGCTGGCCTTCTCGACTGCCGGCGGCGATACCGCCTCCGCCCTCGCAGCGGGCTGCCCGGTGGTGTTCAAGGCCCATAGCGGTCACATGGCAACCGCCGATTACGTCGCCGATGCGATCACTCGCGCGGCCAGAAAAACCGGAATGCCTGATGGCGTGTTCAACATGCTCTACGGCAGCGTCGGTGAAGCATTGGTCAAGCATCCGTCTATCCAGGCGGTGGGTTTCACTGGGTCATTGCGTGGCGGTCGAGCCTTGTGTGACATGGCAGCGGCACGGCCTCAACCGATCCCGGTGTTCGCCGAGATGAGCAGCATCAACCCGGTGTTGTTGATGCCCGAAGCACTGAAGGCGCGTGGTGACAAGATCGCTGCCGAGCTGAGCGCTTCCGTGGTGCTGGGCGCGGGTCAGTTCTGCACCAATCCCGGCTTGGTTTTGGGCATTCGTTCGCCAGAGTTCACGGCCTTCCTCGAACGCTTCACCGGTTTGATGGGCGAGCAATCCGCGCAAACGATGCTCAACGTCGGCGCGCTGAAAAGCTATTGCCACGGCCTGGAAAATCTTCACGCACACCCCGGCATGACGCACCTGGCCGGCGCCGCACAACAGGGCAATCAGGCGCAGCCGCAAGTGTTCAAGGCCGACGTCAGCCTGTTGATCAACGGTGATGAGTTGCTACAGGAAGAGGTCTTCGGCCCGACCACCCTCGTGGTGGAAGTCGCTGACCAGGCCGAGTTGCTCCAGGCACTGCACGGTTTGCGCGGTCAGTTGACCGCCACGCTGATCGTCGAAGATTCGGACCTCAATACCCTGAACGAAGTGCTGACCCTGCTGGAACAGAAAGTCGGGCGCGTGCTGTTTAATGGTTATCCGACCGGGGTGGAAGTCTGCGATGCCATGGTTCACGGCGGACCGTACCCGGCCACTTCGGATGCTCGCGGTACCTCGGTCGGAACGTTGGCGATTGATCGATTCCTGCGTCCCGTTTGTTATCAGAACTGCCCCGACAGCTTGTTGCCGGACGCGCTGAAGAACGCCAACCCGTTGAGCATTGCCCGACTGGTTGACGGTGTCAGTAGCCGTGATGCGCTGTAAGTCACCGAACTAAAACCCACCGTTAGTAACAACTCCGTCGCCTATCGAAAAATAGGCGCCGGACACGCTCGCCTCAAAAAACGCTGTAGCCCACAACAACAAAAACAGAGGAAGTCTCATGCACGTTCAACTTCACCCGAAACACCGCTTTTGCAAATTGATGCTGGCCGTGACCGCCGCCGTGATGATCAACACCGCAGGCGCTCAACTGGCCGTTGCCGAAACCGCTCCAGCCGCGACGACAGCCCCTATGCAATGTGTCACCGAAGCCACACCACGCTACACCAAAACCCCCACCGGTTATCTCATGGTGCTGCGCATGGGCGATAACGCCTTCAAGGAGCTGACCAAACTGGCCATCGCCGAGAAAATCCCCAGCGCGTCCATCAGCGGTATCGGCTTCGGTAACGTGAAGTTCGGTTTCTGGAACAAGGACAAAAAGGACTTCGACGCCAAGACCTTGAACAGTGTCGAGATGGCCAGCATCACCGGCTCCGTGGCGTGGAAGAACGACCAGCCTTCGATCCACATGCACGGTGTTGCCGGTGACGCCACCTTTCAAGCGTACGGCGGCCACATCCTCGACTTCGAAGTGACCACCGGCTCGATGGAAATCACCGTGATCGTCCACCAGCGTCGTCTGGAACGCGGGATTGATCCGTGCATCGGCGCCAACGTGTTGGGTATTTAAGCCAGGCGAATAACGCTCCCGCAGGCATCGAACGTTGCCGGCACCCGCTACTGCGGGAGCCACCCTCCCAAATTCAAACTACAAAAATAAAGGGGCGATTCAGATGAGTAACAAGAAAACGGTGGTGACGTTTGCATTGGGTGCCATTGCACTCAGCACCCAGGCGCACGCCGACTTCCTGAGTGACAGCAAAGCCACCCTGGGGATGAGAAATTTCTACTTCAACAACGACAACCGTGACGGCACGGCCGCGCCTTCGAAAACCGAAGAGTGGGCGCAGGGGTTCATGCTGGATTACAAGTCGGGTTACACCGATGGCACGGTTGGTTTTGGCGTCGACGCACTGGGTCTGATGGGGATTACGCTGGACAGCGGCAAGGGACGGCACGTCGGCAGCAGCATGATTCCTTCAGACAGCGACAACAGCGCCGTCGACGAATGGAGCCGGTTGGGGTTGACCGGCAAGGTCAAAGTCTCGAAAACCGAACTTCGCCTGGGCACGCTGATGCCGAAGCTGCCGATCCTGGTGTCCAACGACGGCCGCCTGCTGCCACAGACCTTCGAAGGTGGCCAGATCACGTCAGGCGAGTTCAAGGACTTGACCCTCACGGGAGGCCGAATCGAACACGCAACAGGCCGGGGCTCAAGCGATCAGACGGGGTTGGCCGCCACGGGTGGCACCCGCGAAAGCAACGCGTTCGACTTCGCCGGGGGCGACTGGAAAGTCACCAAGGACCTGACCGCCCAGTATTACTACGCCAACCTGGACGACTACTACACCCAGCAGTTTTTCGGCCTGATCCACACACTGGCGATCGCGGAAGGTCAATCGCTGAAAACCGACCTGCGCTACTTCAAGACCGATTCATCCGGTAAAAACAGCTCGGGCACTTCAGGCTACAAAATCAGCGGCTACACCCAAGGCAATGATGGCGAGATCGATAACCGAACCTGGAGCGCCGCGCTGATTTACACCTTGGGCGGCCATGCAGTCACGGCGGGCTACCAAAGCGTTTCGAGCGGCAGCAACTTCACGCAACTCAATCAGGGCGGGCTGGCCAACAAGGGTGCCGGCGGCTCCAGTCTTTACCTGTACACCGACCGTCTGATTCAAACCTTCACCCGTGCGGGCGAGCGCACAGCCTTCGGTCAATACGCCTATGACTTTGCCGCCATGGGGGTGCCCGGCCTGAAAGCGTCCGTCATGTACCTCAGCGGGGACGACATCAAGACGACTTCTGGCGATACCCAGAAGGAATGGGAGCGGGACATTGCGCTGGACTACGTGATTCAGTCCGGCACGCTGAAAGGTATCGGATTCGGATGGCGTAATGGCAAGTCCAACAGCGAGGCGGCGCGTGACCAGGATCAGAACCGCTTGATCGTGAGCTACAGCATTCCGTTGCTTTAGCAGAGCGGCCTAAAGGGATTGCGCGGCGGGGCTGAGCTTTTTCAGGTGCAGGCTTTGGACTGATAACGCTTCGGCAGGGAACTCCTGACGACCGCCACGCATCCTACAGATGAGGTACTTCCTTTTTTGCTTCACGCTTTCAGAGGACACCGTCATGCGCCGTCTGATTATCATCTCTTCCCTTTTGCTGTGTTTACCCTTCGGCTCCGCTATGGCCAAAGTGGATGCGGGCGATGTCGCCACGTCAGCCGGGGTTTCCGCATCGCTGTACTCGACCTTCAAGGACCACAAACTCATGATTCCTGCCCGGGATGACGCCTCCAGCTTCGTTGCCAGTGGCGGCGCGATTCGTGGTGTTTATCTGGAGTCGTACTTGAAGCAGATTCGTCAGGACAATCCCGGCCTCAACGCCAGCGACGAAGACCTGGCCAGAGCGATCCTCGTCCAGGAAGGCGTTGCTGCGGGCAAATAAAGGCTGAAAAAGTAGCGGTGGGGCTTGCAGCGCCCGAATAGCGTTTGCAGCCCTACCTTGCTTCAGCACCGGTGGATAATCGCGCCCAACCCGCCACCAGTTGCGCGCTGATGCTCACGCCACCGCACACCACAATCACCACATCATGGGCTTCGGCAATCGCCGGATGGTCCAGGTATCCAATCGCCAACGAAACGCCGCACGCCGGCTCGACCAACTGACGCAGGTCGTTGGCGTAACGCACCACGCCCATGATCGCCTCGTCATCGCTGAGCGCGACACATTCGTGTGGGAAATCGAGGATGTGCTGCACCGGCCAGGCGGCCACCAATGTAGCGCCGAGCGACTTGGCGACCGTATCGATCCGGGGGAATTTGACCGGATGTCCGGCACTGACAGCGGCAGTAAAAGACGCAGAACCCTGGGTTTCACACGCGATGATCCGGCAGTCCATGCGCCTGTGGCGGATCAATCCGGTGAGAATCCCCGCCAGCAAACCTCCACCCCCTACCGACATCACGATTGCATCGACCTGAGGGCAATCCTCGAGGATTTCATCGACCATCGTGCTGTGCCCTTCCCACAACACCGGGTGATCGAAGGCCGGCACGTATTCGGTGTCCGCGCCCTGTGCGAGTTCCTTGGCCCGTAGATTGGCTTCGTCCCAGACCTTGCCATGGACGATCACCTCGGCACCGGTTTTCCGGATTTTTGCGCGGGTGGTTTCCGGCGTGGTGTTCGGCACCACAATGCAGGCTTGCAATCCCAGTCTGGCGGCCGCCACGGCGGTGGCGAACCCGGCATTGCCGCCGGAAGGACAGATCACTTTGCGTTTACCTTGCGCCGCCGCCTGGCTGCACAAGAGCCCAATACCGCGAAGTTTGAATGAGCCGCTCGGTTGCAGGTTTTCCAGCTTGAGCCAGATTCGCCGGGACGGGGTCGACAGGTCTGGATGCAGAATCAAGGGCGTCCTGATGTGAAGCATGGCGAAGCTCCTTAAGGGTGAACAGTCCTACTCCAAGCTTAGTTCACCCTGCCCGGCGGCTACCGCTTCAGCGATAACGCGGTGCTGCCGTGGAATTGCCGAACAAGCCTGAAAGCGTCTGGCGCTGGGCTTCGTAGGTGTCCCACTGGTCGCCTTGGTGCAGGCCCGGAATGGTCACCACTTCGCCTTGCGCCAGGCCCGTCAACGCGGCGTCGACCATGTCCTGGGCAGACATCACGATCTCCTGCGGCAGGTTTTCCACCGGGTTGCCGGCCTCGCTCCAGAAGTCGGTGGCAGTAGCGCCGGGCAGCACGGCCTGGATCCGAATGCCTTTGTCGGCCAGCTCTCGGTGCATGGATTGGCTCAGGCCGAGGACAAACGCCTTGGTCCCGCCGTACACGCCGTTGAGAATTTCCGGGGCGATAGCAACGATCGAGGAAATGTTAATCACCGTCCCGGTGCCGCGAGCGACGAAGCCTGGCACTACCGCGTAAGCCAGGCGCATCAACGCGGTCACGTTGAGGGTGATCATGTCTTCCATGTCATCCACCGGGCTGCCGAGCAGCGGCATGACAGCGCCGACCCCGGCGTTGTTGATCAACAGGGTGATACTGGCGTCGGAGCGTAGAATTTCTTCGACCCGCCGCACGTCGGCCTTGTCTTTCAGATCAGCGGCGACCACCTCCACGGCGCGGCCGGTTTCGTTACTCAGGTGGCAGGCCAGGGCGTTCAGTTTCGCCTGGCTGCGGGCGACCAGAATCAGGTCGTAACCCTGCCGCGCGAGACGGTCGGCATACACCGCGCCGATTCCCGAAGAAGCGCCAGTGATAAGAGCGGTACCTTTGGATGAGAGGGCCATGTCGATTTCCTTCACAGTGAGGCGATAACGTCGCCGGGTGTGAATCGTTATAAAGGGTCTAACGCTCGTCTCAAATGACGTTTAAAGTACGTTTTTCGGACATGACCTTTTGAGGACATCTCGATGACTTCCGTGGCATTTGTAGTGTTTGAAGGGTTCCAGTCCATGGCGCTGGCGGCCATGCCGGTGTTCGAGTACGCCAACTTCAGCGCCGGCGAGGCGCTTTATGAGGTCAGCGTATTGTCTGAAGACGGCCGCACATTGCGCGCTTCCGGTGGGCTGAGCGTTGGCACCGAGGCCTTTGGTGAGCGGGTGTTCGACACGGTGATCGTGGTCGGCGGCGATGGCATTCTCGAGCAGGCACCCGAAGGCGTGCTGAACTACCTGCGCGCAAACGTTAAAACCGCACGGCGCACGGCGTCGATCTGCTCCGGGGCGTTCGTCCTGGCCCAGGCCGGTTTGCTCGACGGACGGCGCGCCACTACTCATTGGGCATATGCACGGGAGCTGCAAGTGCGGTTTCCATCGATCAAGGTCGAAGAAGACCGCATCTACGTCGTCGACGGATCGATCTGGACCTCCGCCGGGATGACCGCCGGCATCGACCTGGCGCTGGCCATGGTGGAAAAGGATCACGGCGCCGCACTGGCCCGTTCCGTGGCGCAGAAACTGGTGATGTACCACCGCCGCGCGGGCGGCCAGTCGCAGCATTCGGCGCTGCTGGAACTGGAAGCGAAATCCGACCGCATTCAAACCGTGCTCGGCTATGCGCGAGAACACCTCACCGAGACGTTGTCGGTGGAGCAACTGGCGGACGTCGCGCGCCTCAGCCCTCGGCAGTTCAGCCGGGCCTTCCGCGCGGAAACCGGTCAATCACCGGCCAAGGCCATCGAGAACCTGCGCCTGGAAACGGCACGGCAGATGCTGGAACGCGGGCGACTGACCCTCGATCAGATCGCTGAAGAGTCCGGCTTCAGCGACTGCCGCCGCATGCGCGAAGCCTTCCTTCGGGCGTTCGGGCAGCCGCCGCAGGTGATTCGGCGTAATGCCCGATCGGCGTAGGAGCTGCCGCAGGTTCGGGCCGCGTTCGGACGATCTTTTGATCTTGAGCGGTATTGAGGACGGCCAAAGATCAAAAGATCGCAGCCTTCGGCAGCTCCTACAATGAACGGTGTCAGGTCCGTTTTTGGAGGTGTAGATGAAAATCTCGGCCAAACTGGCGTTTTTCGCCGTTGTTTCCACCCTCGCCTACCTTGGGCTCGCGGTATGGGGGCTTGGCGGATTCTCGGCGTTTTTCTCTCATGCACCGCTGGTGGTCATTGTGTTTGCCACTTTGGTGATGGCCATCGCGTCCTTGTTCACTGAGGTCAACCTGAGTTCCGGCGAACGTGAAGACCGGGCCAATCGTTGGGTGCTGCCGGCGTTCGGGGTGATAGGTTTATTGAGCGGGTACTTGCCGGCCTATACCGACCGGATCGACTTCTGGACTTTTGGTGGCGAAGGTGTGCGCTGGCTCGGGGCGTTGCTGTTCATCATCGGCGGCACACTGCGGCTGTGGCCGGTGTTTGTGCTGGGCAAGCGTTTCAGTGGACTGGTGGCGATTCAGCCGGGCCACACGCTGGTCACCGACGGGATTTATCGCACCTTGCGCAACCCCAGTTATCTGGGGCTGATGATCACTGCAGTGGGCTGGGCACTGGTCTTTCGTTCCGGCGTTGGCCTGTTGCTGGCCGCGGTGACGCTGATCCCGCTGATCGCCCGCATTCACTCCGAAGAAGGGCTGTTACGGGCGCAATTCGGCGGCGAATACGAGGCTTATTGCGCCCGCAGTTGGCGGTTGATTCCCGGGGTTTACTGAAACAACACAACCCCAATGTGGGAGCGGGCTTGCTCGCGAAAGCGGTGTGTCATTCGCCATCGATGTGCCTGACACACCGCATTCGCGAGCAAGCCCGCTCCCACATTAGATTGCGTGTAGGCGGATTGGGCCGTCGGGATCCACTACAGCGGTCACCGACGTATATCTTGCCAGTGTCGCATGCGGAGTCTGGAGCGGATGATCGTGAGTCGCGGTCACCACGATCAGGCCCGCGCCCGCCGCCTCGGCCGCGAGAATACCCACGGTGGCGTCTTCGAAAATCAGGCAATCGGCCGGTTCAACACCCAAGCGCTTGGCCGCCAGTCGATAGCCTGCGGGATCGGGTTTTCCGGCGCTGACGTCTTCGGCAGTGACCATCACCAAAGGCTGCGGAATACCCGCCGCCGCCATCCGCCGCAGCGCCAATGCCTTCGGCGCCGAGGTGACGATCGCCCACTGGTTGACGGGCAGCGACTTCAGGAAATTCGCCGCGCCAGGCACCTCTATGATCCCCTCGACATCCTCGATTTCCGCCTCGGTGATGAACGCCGCTTCAGCCTCGGCATCCACCCCGGGCAACGCCAGACGATTGATGGTGTCGATGGCGCGAACGCCATGGATGGTGGGCAGGAAGGTGTCGACATCGACGCCGTGGCGCAAGGCCCAGGTAGCCCAGATCCGCTCGGCAGCGGCGATGGAATTGAGGACGGTGCCGTCCATATCGAACAGAAAAGCGCGGTACGGGGTGTTGAAGACAGATTCTTGAGCAGACAAGGGGGAGCTACCTCTCGCAAGTGCCAGGCGGGTTCGCCGAACAATGTAGCATTTGCGAGGAGCTGCCGAACGCGGCCCGAGCCTTCGGCAACTCCTGCAGAGGACTTTTTTGCTAAGCGGGACGCGGTGCTTCAACAGGCGGGGTGCCGTCGTGAAACATCGTCTTCAGTTGAGCACGCAGTTCCGGTGAGTCGGTGTGCTTGTGAACACTGACCGCATGCTGTGCGGCGGCCTCTAGCAGTTCGTTTTCAGAGTCTGCGGACAGTGCGACCGAGCATTTGGCATCGCTTGGAAACTCGCGGCAGTCGATGTATTTACGCGCCATGATCTTATCCTCCCTACGACGAAGGCAGGCCGTGGCCTGCGTGAACGATCACTCGACGCGTCACCCCATACATCAAACACGATTGCAGGTCGCACCGAGTGTGCCGACTCTTGAAGTATAGGCCCGCCACAAGGCGCATCGTGACAGGTTGTAGTGGTCTGATGTGCCGCAGGTTCTAAAGGGTACGTTTCGACTTCAAGGCACCTTCCACACAGTCCAGCAACTGCCCAAGCGCCCATGGTTTCTTGATGAACGACACCGAATGCCTGACCCCGGCGCTTTCCGGCGTTTCGTAACCGGACATGATCATGATTGGTTTGTCGGGCCAGCGGTCGCCAAACAGATTGGCCAGGTCCGCGCCATTGAGTTTGCCCGGCATGGTGATGTCCGTGAGCAATAGACGGACGCCTTCGGAGTGTTGCTCCAGATACTTCGACGCGGCATCCGCGCTGGTCTGCGGTTCAACCACAAAGCCTTCCTCCTGAAGAATTTCGCAGAGAAACTCCAGGATCAGCGGGTCGTCCTCAACCACAAGAATCAACCCGCCAAGGAGATGATCGCCCGCCGTCGATACTGGTCCCATGACTGTGCCACTCCCTGATTGCCTAAATGATTTCGCGCGCTTAAATCCGCTACCTATCAGGTATGAGCAGCGGACTCGGCGGAAATTCATTTTTGATACAACCGGGCGATGAAATCAGGCGTCCTGCAAAATCAGATCGGCGCCCTTCTCCGCCACCATCAGCACGGCGGCGTGAGTGTTGCCAGAGGTCACGTTAGGGAAAATCGATGCATCGACAATGCGCAAACCGTCTAAACCATGGACTTTAAGGCGCTTGTCGACCACCGACTTCTGTTCGTCCGCGCCCATCGCGCAGGAACCGCACAGGTGATAAATCGAACCGCTGTTTTCGCGAAAATACTGCAGCATCTGTTCGTCACTTTCGATGGCCGGCCCCGGCAGCACTTCTTCGACGGTAATGCCTTTGAGTGCCGGCGCCTGCATGATTCTGCGCATCAAGCGGCTGCCCTGGATCACCTCGTCGATGTCCTTTTGCGTGCTCAGGTAATTCGGGTCGATCAACGCCGCGTCCCGCGGATTTTTCGAGGCGATCTCGATGTGCCCGCGACTGGTCGGCCGGCACGGGTTGAAGCATAAGAGGAAGCCTGAATACGGTTCCGGCTTGAGGCTAGCCTTATTGTTTTTTGGAATCTGGTACGACAACGGGTTGAAGTACAACTGCAGGTTCGGGTTGGCCTGTAGCTCGTTGCCCCGGAAGAATCCGCCGGCCTGATTGACGCTCATCGCCAGTGCGCCCTTGCGGGTGAACAGGTACTTCAACCCCAGTTTGAACTGACCGAACAGCGAGCTCAGTTGATCGTTGAGCGTCGGGATGTTGGCCTTGTAGTAGTAACTGGCGCACAGGTGGTCTTGCAGGTTCTGCCCCACCGCCGGCAGGTGTTTGACCAACGGGATGTTGTGTTTGGCCAGCAGCGCCTGATCCGCGACACCGGACAATTGCAGGATCTTCGGCGTGTCCACGGCACCGGCGCAAAGAATGACTTCCTTGTTGGCGGTAAAGGTCCGCACCACGCCGTGCTGGGTGATGGAAATCCCGGTCGCCCGGCCGTTATCAAACAACACCCGATCCACCAGCGCGTAATGCTCGACCGTCAGGTTCGGCCGGCTCAATGCCGGATGCAGATGCGCAAAACTGCTGGAGCAACGCTGACCGTGGCGGGTGTTGACGTCGTAGATGCCCGAACCTTCAAATTTCGGGCCGTTGAAGTCGTCGCTATGGGGATAACCCAGTTCATCGCAGCCCTTGAGGAACACATCGCAAATCGGATGGGTCTGGCCCTTCATCGGCGTGATGCTGATCGGGCCGCTGCCGCCGTGGTACTCGCTGTCGCCCAGCGGATGGTTTTCCAGTTTGCGGAAGTACGGCAGCACGTCCTTGAAGCCCCAGCCTTCATTGCCGTTAGCCGCCCAGTCGTCGAAGTCATGCGCCTGGCCACGGACGTAGATCATCGCGTTGATCGAGCCCGAACCACCCTGTACCTTGCCCCGCGGGGCATAGATTTCGCGGTTGTTCAGCTGTTTTTGCGGCTGGCTGTAGTACATCCAGTTGAAGGTCGGGTTGTAATACATTTTGGCGAAGCCGACCGGGATCCTGAACCACAGGGAACTGTCCTTTCCGCCCGCTTCCAGCAGCAACACCGAGTGTTTCCCGGACGCCGAGAGCCGATTGGCGAGGATGCAGCCTGCGGCGCCTGCGCCAGCGATGATGTAGTCGTAAGTCATGCACGGTTACCGCGTAAGTCGTTTTACAAAAAAAACCGCCCCAACAGTCAGGGACGACGCAAAACCTGTGGGAGCGGGCTTGCTCGCGAAAGCGGTGGGTCAGCCAATATTAATGTCGACTGACACGACGCCTTCGCGAGCAAGCCCGCTCCCACAATGGAACTGCGCCAGTTCCATTGTGGGCGGCAAATCCCGTCAGCCTCGAGCTGGCGATGTGTCTTTGACATCAGCCGGTGTCGGCGCCATTTGCAGGTGCAAACGCTCGCCGGTGTACGGCGAATGCTTGCGCACCACGTCCATGTTCAGCTCCACGCCCAGGCCCGGCTCGGTGGACGGGATGATGTAACCGTCCTCCCATTGCAGCGGTTTGGTCAGGACTTCGGCATGGAACCCGCCCCAGGTCATGATGCTTTCCTGGATCAGGAAGTTCGGCGTGCAGGTGGCCAACTGGAAACTCGCCGCCGCGCCAATCGGCCCGTTGTAGAGGTGCGGCGCGATCTGCGCGTAATACGCTTCGGCCATGCTCGCGATCTTTTTTGCTTCCAGCAGACCGCCGCAGCGGGCCACGTTCATCTGCAAAATCGACGCGCCACCCGCCTGCAACAGCTTGAAGAATTCGTACTTGGTGGTCAGCCGTTCGCCGGTGGCAATCGGGATGCTGGTTTTGGCCGCGACTTGCGCCATGGCCTCTTCCTGGCCCGGCGGCACCGGTTCTTCGAACCACAGCGGATCGTATTTCTCCAGGCGCTTGGCCAGGCGGATCGCCGAGGACGGCACCATTTGCCCGTGAGTGCCAAACAGCAAATCGCACTTGTCGCCGACCGCTTCGCGGATCTTGCGGCAGAAGGTTTCGCAGCGTTCCAGCACTTCCAGCGAAATCTGATGCCCGGAGTACGCGGTGTACGGCCCGGCCGGGTCGAACTTCACGGCGGTGAAGCCCTTGTTCATGTTCTCGATGGCGCATTCGGCGGCCAGGTCCGGGTCGTCGTAGTCGTACTCGCCCTTGCTGTTGACCGGGTACAGGTAGGTGTAGGAACGCAGGCGTTCGTTGACCTTGCCGCCCAGCAGTTCATACACCGGCTTGTTCGCCGCTTTGCCGATGATGTCCCAGCAGGCCATCTCCAGGCCGCTGACCACGCCCATCATGGTCAGGTCCGGACGCTGGGTGAAACCGCTCGAATAGGCCTGACGGAAGAAGCGCTCAATGTGGTGCGGGTCGTGGTTGAGCAAGTAGCGTTCGAACACGTCTTCGATGATCGGCAGCATGGCTTTGGGGCCGAAGGTCGCGGCGTAGATTTCGCCCACGCCTTCAATACCGCAATCGGTCTTGAGCTTGACGAACAGCCAGTACATGCCGCCGATGTGCGGTGGCGGTACGGCAACGATATGGGTTTCAAGGGCGACGATTTTCATCTCAGGCACCTGTCTTGTTCGAAGTTTTACGGTTGATACGTGCGCGCAGGGTCAGGGCCGCCAGGGTCCCGAGCAGACCGACGAAAGCGATGTAGCCGAAATACAGCTTGTAACCAAAGGCACCCGGGAAATGCTCGGTGAGGTAGCCGTTGATCAAGGGAATGAAGGCATCCGGCAGGTAACCGACCACCGAGACGATGCCGATAGCCAGGCCGGTGATGCGCAGCGGGATGTTGCAGGTGTCGAGGATCGCCCAGTACAAGCCGCGAATGGCGTAGGTCATCAGGCCGATGAAGATCACGGTGCCGATCAGCAGGCCCATGCTGTTGAGCGCCGGGAACACGATCAGGCCGACCATCGCCAATGTCGCGAGGAACAGCGCCACGATCAGCACCGAGATGTTGGAGAACTTGTCACCCAGCCAGCCACCGCCGATACCGCCAATCGGCCGCATCCACAATTTGATGGTGGTGATGGTGCCGGCCATGACCGCGGTCATGCCGCCGCCTTGCAGGTAATCGGAGAAGCTGTAGGTGGCCCAGAAGATGTGGTAACCGCAGAACACGATGGCGGTGACCAGCCACAGTTCAGGGATTTTCACCAACGTCGCCAGGTCGCTGAGCAGGTTGAACTTGCCCTTTTCCACCGGCGCCGTGTCTTCCATGGACTTCGGGTCCTTGATCAACACCAGCACACAGCCGATGGCGATACAGGTGAAGGCATAGAGGTAAACCACCTGTTTGAAACCTTCGGCAGCCGATTCGCCACGGGTTTCGGTGGCGAAGGCAAACAGCCCCAAAGCGACAGTCGCCAGCAAGGCTTCGACCAGTCCGCGACCGCCATCGAGGATGCCGAAGAACCGACCTTGTTCAGTGTGATGAGCAATCATCTTCACGCGTTTGAGCACCGAGGCCCAGAACGTCAGGCCGGTGGTCAGGCCCCAGCAACCGAAGATGATCATCAGACCGGTCATCGACGGCGCGGTGGAGTACCACAGGCCTAACGCTCCGGTGGCGACCAGCGAGAAGAAGATCAGAAAGCGTGGGGCAATGCGGTCCGCCAGCCAACCGCTCGGCAAGTAACTGAGGAGGAAAATCGTCCCGAGCATCGAGTACAGATAACCCAGCTCGCTGTGGTTGATCTGGAACACTTCGAGCATGGTGGTCTGGTAGACCTGGCGCAGGTACAGGATCGGATAGATCGCACCGGCGGCCAGCACCAATAGCATCAGTTGGAAATAGCGACTTCCCTTGTCACTGTGGCTTTTTGTACCCGCGTTCGAACCCTGAACAGCGGCAGCAGTGGATGCATGCTTGGACATCTAGGAGACCTCGGGCAGCCCGGTGGTCCGGGTGCCCCTGATAATTGTTTTTATAGGTGTGGCGTGAGGCGTGTTGCGGGTGGATCAATACTTCATGACGACCAGACGGGTCTGGGTGAATTCGAGCATGCCGTGTTTGCCGTCATCGCCGCCCAGGCCCGAGCGTTTCCAGCCGGCGTGGAAGCCCTGGTACGGATCTGCCGGGGTGCGATTGACGTACAACTCGCCGGCCTCGATGGCGTTGGCGACTTTCATCGTGGTGCGGTAGTTCTCGGTGTACAGCACCGAAGACAGGCCGAACTGGTGATCGTTGGCCATGGCCAGCGCTTCGTCGATGTCGCGGTACTTGAGCACCGGCAGCACCGGGCCGAAGATTTCTTCCTGGATGATTTCCATGTCCTGACGGCAGCCGCTGAGCAGCGTTGGCGGGTAGAAATGGCCTTTGCCCTGCGGGATAAAACCACCGGTTTCCAGTACAGCGCCGTCGGCAATGGCGCGCTCGACCATGGCGTGGATGCTCTGTTGCGAACTGGCGTTGACCAACGGCCCCATCAGGTTGGCGTCGGAGGCACGGTCACCGAACTTCACGGCGCTGATTTTGGCTTTCAGCAGCGCAAGGAACTGTTCATAGACGCTTTCCTGCACGTAGACCCGCTCGACCGCCGTGCACAACTGGCCACAGTGGGTGGTCTTGGAGGCTACGATCGCGGTAGCGGCGGCTTCAAGATCGGCGTCGGCTTCGATGATCGCCGGGGTTTTACCGCCCAACTCAAGTGACGGCTTGGCGATGTTGGCCTTGCAGTAATCAAGCACGATGCGCCCGGCGTTGACGCTGCCGGTCAGGGTGATCAAACCAACAGCCTTATGGGTGCAAACGGTGGCGGCCGTCGCGTGATCCATGGTCAGGATATTGACCACGCCGGCGGGCAAACCGGATTGCTGCACAGCCTTGGCGATCTCGAACGCCGAGGTCGGGGTGTTGTTGCTCGGACGCACCACCACCGTGTTGCCGGCAATCAACGCCGGGGCGATTTTGCGCAGCAACGTATAGACCGGGTAGTTGAACGGAATAAGGCAGGCAACGACGCCAATCGGCTCGCGGTGCAGAAAGAGGTTTTCGTTCGGGGTGTCGCTGGGAATGATCTCGCCTTCGATACGGCGCGCCCACTCGGCGTGGTAACGGGTGATCTGCGCGGCATAACGGGCTTCGTTGCTGGCATCGGCAACGCTTTTGCCGGATTCGGCTGCCAGGGCTGCGCCGATGCTTTCAGCGCAGGTATCGAGGGCGTCGGCGAAGGAACGCAGGTGTTCGGCGCGTTCGATGCTGGTGAGTTTGCCCCAGACTTTCTGGGCGCCCACGGCGGCTTCGACGGCTGCAGTGGCTTCATCGGCGGTCGCCGCTGAAACATGACCCACCAGCGCTTCGGTCGCCGGGTTGTAGACTGCGATCAGCGCTTCGCTGGCAGGTTCAATGAAGTGACCGTTGACAAAATTTCGCTCGGTTCGCATGTGCATTGCCCATCGTTGTTTTTATCCAGTGAATGCAGTCTTGTCATTGGACCGGTGTTGAACAAACGATTTATTGAGCGATGTAACATTCGAAAAATGCAGGTTACCCCTAAACGACGCGGTCAACTGTGGGAGCGGGCTTGCTCGCGAAGGCGTCGCGTCAGCCAATATTAATGTCGACTGACACGACGCCTTCGCGAGCAAGCCCGCTCCCACAGTGGATTTGGGTTTACACATAATCTGTGTTCANCTTGCTCGCGAAGGCGTCGCGTCAGCCAATATTAATGTCGACTGACACGACGCCTTCGCGAGCAAGCCCGCTCCCACATTTGGGTAGTGTGTGGATTAGAGAGCAGCGGTTGAGGGTTCGAGCTGCCGTTGCGCCAACCAGATCTCTTCCTGCAACCACTGACTAAACACCTGCAATTGCGGCATCAGCGTCTGCTCGGGCCGGGTCACCAGCCAGTAGGATTGATGCCCTTCCACATGCACGTTCAGCACTTGGGTCAGTTGCCCGGTGGCCAGTTCCGAAGCGACCATGTGCCAGTCGGCAATGGTGATGCCCAGGCCGTCGATAGCCGCGCGGATTGCCAGGTCCAGCAGGTCGAATTCATAACCGCCCTGGGTGTCGACGCCGGTGATTCGCGCGGCGTCCAGCCAGTGTTTCCAGGTCAGGTAGCGCTGGTCCTCCCGGGCCAGTACATGCAACAGCGTCAAGCGATTGAGGTCGATGCCCCGCTCGCTCCATTCCCGCGCATACAAGGACGGCGCACACACCGCGATGTGCCGTTCCTGGATCAGCAGCGAGCTGTCCAGGCCGTCCCATTCACCGTCGCCAAAACGGATCGCGCAATCCAGCGTACTGGTTTCCGCCAGGCTGTCCTGCAAGCGCGTGGTAATGCTCAGTTCCAGTTCCGGATGCTTCTCGCGCAGCCGCCCCAGACGCGGCATCAACCAGCGGTTGGTGAAAGTTGGCGGCGCGTTGATGTGCAGGCGATTGGAATGGGTTTTCTGCTGAATGCTGCGCACCGTCAGTTCGATTTTGTCGAAGGACTGATGCAAGGCCCGCAATAGAATCCGACCGGCGCTGGTCAGTTCGAGGTGGTGGTGACGGCGCTCCAGCAGCGTCTCTTCGAGCTGTTCTTCCAGCTGACGCACCTGCCGGCTGACGGCGCTTTGCGTCACGTTCAGCAACTCGGCGGCACGGGTGAAGCTGCCCGTGCTACCAGCGACTTCAAAGGCTTTCAGCGCGTTGAGGCCGGGCATTTTTCGTTTCATGGAGGGCTCTCGGGACGAGTGACAAGACGCAAAGCATCCCACGCTCGCCGTGCATTGTCCTACAGGATTTTCTCAGTAACATGCATCTGACGAAGGTTTACTCGCATTTTTTATCGTTTGTTCAACGCATCGCTGATCGCAAGACTGGCCGGCATCTCTAATAAAAATAACCGAGAGCTGCCCCATGCCCTTCCCTGCTTCTTTGCGCCTCCGTCCTCTGCACATCGCTCTACTCTGCACCTTCGCCGCACCGGCCATGGCCGTACAGGTCACTGACAACCTCGATCTCGGCGGCGCGGTCCGTGCGCGCTGGGATTACGATCCGGATCGAGACATCCAGAAGTTCGGCCTCGACACGGTGTTCCTCAGCGCCAAGTACAACTCCGACAGCTGGATCGGTGAGGCTCAGTATCGTTTCTACGGCCGTTCCTATCCCTACCAGTACACCAAGAACTACGGCGATATCCAGTTCGCCAAGTTCGCGTGGGCCGGCTACAAGTTCAACCCCGACCAGCAGATGCACGTGGGCCTGAACACGGTGCCGTTTGGTTTGCAGCCGTACTTCGGCAGCACGTTCTACGAAACCCTGGGCAACGTCATCGGCCTGGAAGATGTGCAACAGGTGGGCGCCAAGTACATCCAGCAATCGGGCGACTGGAACCTCCAGGCCGGTTACTACCTGCGCCCGGCATGGCAAGGCAAAGGCACCAGCAACGGGGTCACCTACTCCAGCGTGGTGTCCGAAGCCGACAGTTATGTCGCCGACGGCAGCAACAACCAGGAGCGCAACACCGTGGTGCTGCGCGTGGCCAAGGCGCTGGATCTGGGGCCATGGAAGTCTGAAATCGGCCTCTCCGGCCTGACGTCGTCGCTTCAGAATAGGGACACCCATGACGATGGCCGGCGTAACGCCGTGGCCGTTCACTATTTGGGCAAGAACGGTCCGTGGGGCGTGCAGTTGCAGGCGGCGCGGCAACAGATGTCGCCGCGCAACGCCGGCACTGATGAACTGGTGACGCTGGGCGGTTACGACGGCACGTACAACGTCGCCAGTCGCGGCAATCTGTATGTGGCGGATGTGAGTTATGACGTGGCCGGCAAATACCTGTTCGATCAGGTCAGCGGGGTCAAGGTATACGCCAACTACAGTGCCTTCGATAAATCGGCCAGAGAGTTCAAGACCTCGGAGCGGGTGATTTTGGGCAGCTCGTTTTCAGTGAGCAAACTGTGGGTCGCTGCTGAGTGGTTGTTTGGCAAGAACGATCCGTACATTGGAGGCAGCAGCTATACCCAGAGCCTGGGGGCCGGCGGGAGTGATCAGTGGGAGAATCAGTTGTACGTGAACGTTGGGTATTACTTCTGATCCGCGATTTTAGGCGTCCTTGAAGACGCTTTCGCGAGCAAGCCCGCTCCCACATTAGACCGAGTCGTTGCTGGGAACGCGGTCAAATGTGGGAGCGGGCTTGCTCGCGAAGGCGTCAGCCGAAACAACACTTGCATCAGCCCATTGCTAATAGTCAGATAGGCACCACAAAACCATCCAAAAACAAAACCGACCCGATGCAACACCCGAGGCCGGTGTGGAGTCATCCTTCGATGCGTCAACTGCCCTCGCTCAATATGCTGCGCGTCTTCGAAGAGGTTGCGCGGCATCGCAGCTTCAGTCAGGCGGCCTTGGGATTAAACGTCACCCAGGGCGCCGTCAGCCGGCAGATCAAACAGCTTGAAGACTACCTCGGCGTAGCGCTCTTCATCCGCACACCTCAAGGCTTGTCCCTGACCGAAACCGGCACCGCCCTCTCCCCGCATCTGGCGGAGGCCTTCGACCATATCGAACGCGCGCTGCAAGCGGTGCGCGTACCCAATCTGCGCCAACGCCTGCGGATTCTCGCACCGCCAACCTGGGCGACTCGTTGGTTGTCGGCGCACCTGCGAGTGTTTTGCCAACGCTACCCGGATATCAGCCTGAGCGTGACTAACCAGGCCAACCACGACAGCCTCGCCGAAGTCGACTGCCATATCCGCTTCGGCCTCGAAGCCGCCAGTCATTGCAGCAGTCAGTTGCTGGTGATGGAGCGTCACATCGCCGTGGCCAGTCCAGAGCTGTTCAACGACGGCCAGCCGCCTGACCTGCGGCAGTTTCCGTTGCTGCATATCCTGCACGACGGCAAACGCTTGAAGGTCTGGGAGAACTGGTTGGCCGCGATGGGCCGGGACGATGTTGATGCGGGGCAAGGACTGGAATTCAGCACGCTGGATCAGGTGATCCATACCGCGTTGGCAGGGGGTGGTTTGGCGGTGATCGACCGACAGATGATTGAGAAGGAACTGGCGAATGGCAGCCTGTTGCCGATCACTCCGGTGGAAGTGATCGGGCCGTATGGCTATTGGCTGGATGTGGCGAATGACAAAAAAGGGTTGTCGAAGGTGCGGCTGTTTACGGATTGGTTAGGGTTAGTCAGTAATCCCTGACAGAAACTCATTCTAATGTGGGAGCGGGCTTGCTCGCGAAGGCGGCGGATCAGTCAATATTGATGGTGACTGACACTCCGTCTTCGCGAGCAAGCCCGCTCCCACATTTGGATTTGTGATAGTTCCTTAAACCGGGGCAGCCACTTTCACCGCCACCGCTGCACCACCGTCCACCGGGCTCTGCGCCTTGCACGCCTGGCTCAGTGTCAGCGATTTGGTTTCCGGCGCCCAGGCCCAGGACAGCCAGGCACCGATGGCCAAAATCGCCGCCAGAATCCCCATCGTCGGGCTCAAGCCAATCCCCGCCACACTCACCGGCAACAGGAACGTACTGATCGCCGAACCCAACCGGCTTACCGCCGTGGCCAGGCCAATCCCGCTAGCCCGCACCTCGGTCGGAAAGCTCTCGGCCGGGAATACGCCCACAAGGTTACTCACGGCCGAAAGCACCAGTGTGAACAGTCCGAACACCAACACCATCAAAAACGCCGCACTGCCCGGCAACACCGCTAACAGGAACAACGCCACCGCGAGAATGATGAACGAGTTGATCAAAAAGCCCCGGCGAGAGAATTTGATCGTGCACCAGATCCCGATCAGTGCGCCCAGAATCAACAACATGTTCAGCATCAACTCGGTACCAAAACCTTCGGCCAGACCCATCTTCTGCAGGATCGATGGCAGGAAGGTGTAGATGGCGAAGTACGGCATCACGATGCAGACGAAGAACAGGCAATTGAACGCGGTGCGCTTACGGTATTCACGGCTAAACAACACCGCGTAGCCGGAGCGGGTTTCGGTGGATTGTGTTTCGTCGAGTTCGACGTTGTCGCCCAAGTGTTTCTTTACGATGGCCCGAGCTTCGGCAATTCGACCCTGATTCACCAGCCAGCGCGGCGACTCTGGCGTACCGATACGGGCGATCAGAATCAATGCCGCCGGGATCGCCGAAGAAGCCAGCATCCAGCGCCAGGCATCGTCCCCGAGGCTGAGCATGGCCGTGCCGACGAAGGTTGCGGCCACATAGCCGAAAGTCCAGATCACGCTGAACGAACCGAGCAACACGCCGCGGTGTTTCTTCGGCGCAAACTCGGCCAGCATGGCGTGGCCGACGCTGAAGTCACCACCCAGCCCGATACCGATCAGCACCCGACAGAGAAACAGGCCCATGGCCGTTTCGGCGTAGAACTGCATCACGGAGGCAATGGTGATCAACACGAAGCTGACGAGGAAGATTTTCTGCCGGCCGACTTTGTCGGAAATCCAGCCAAAAAACAGGCTACCCAGAAACAAGCCGATCAGCGCCGAAGCCCCGATCAATCCCTGCCAGAACGCATCCAGCTGCATCTGCGGGCTCAGCAGCGTAAACGCGATACCGATCAGGCCGAGGATGTAGCCGTCAGTGAAGTGCGCACCGAAGGTCAGGCCGGCGATCTTGAGGTGGAATCGCCCGATGGGCAGGTCGTCGATTTTTACCGGTTGTACGGACATGTAAGTCTCCAATTGTTGTTATTGACGGAGAAATGAAACCGATATCGCTTATTTCTTATTGTGGGAGCGAGCCTGCTCGCGAAAGCGGTGTGCCAGTCAACATCGATGTTGAATGTAAAATCGCCTTCGCGAGCAGGCTCGCTCCCACAGTTGAGGGTGTGCGGGAGTTACAGGCCGCCCATTAACAGGTATTTGATTTCCAGGTAGTCATCCAGACCGTACTTCGATCCTTCGCGACCGAGGCCCGATTCCTTGATGCCACCGAATGGCGCCACTTCCGTGGAAATGATCCCTTCGTTGATCCCGACCATGCCGGCTTCCAGGCCTTCGGCCATGCGCCAGACCCGGCCGATGTCGCGGCTATAGAAGTAGGCCGACAAACCGTATGGCGTGTCGTTGGCCCGTTGCAGCACCTCGGCCTCGTCCTTGAAACGGAAGCACGCAGCCACCGGGCCGAAGGTTTCGTCCTGGGCGATCAGCATGTCGCTGTTGGCTTCGGTGAGGATGGTCGGCTCATAAAAGGTGCCGCCCAGTGCGTGACGGCGACCGCCGCACAGCAACTGGGCGCCCTTCTCCAGCGCATCGCCCACATGCAGTTCGACCTTGGCCAGCGCCGCTGCGTTGATCAGCGGACCTTGCTCGGTTTCACCCTCCAGCGCGCTACCCACCCGCATCGCCGCAACGGCTTCAGCGAGTTTGCCGGTGAAGGCTTCGTAGACGCCGTCCTGAATGAAGAAGCGGTTAACGCAGACGCAGGTCTGCCCGGTGTTGCGGAATTTAGAGGCCATCGCGCCTTTCACAGCTGCGTCCAGATCGGCGTCGTCGAACACAATGAACGGCGCGTTGCCGCCCAGTTCCAGCGAGACTTTTTTCAGGGTGTCGGCGGCCTGACGCATCAGCAATTTGCCAGTGCGGGTGGAGCCGGTGAACGACAATTTGCGCACGATGCCGGAGGCTTGCAGCGCGCCGCCAATGGCAACCGCGTCGCCGGAAACGATGTTGAACACGCCGGCCGGAATGCCTGCCTGCTCCGCCAACACCGCCAGGGCGAAGGCTGATAAAGGCGTCTCTTCCGACGGCTTGAGAATCATCGTGCAACCCGCCGCCAGCGCCGGGCCAACCTTGCGGGTGACCATGGCCAGCGGGAAGTTCCATGGGGTGATCGCAGCGACCACACCGATGGCTTCCTTGACCACAATGATTCGCGCATCGGCCTTGTGGCTTGGAATCACGTCGCCGTAAGCACGTTTGGCTTCTTCAGCGAACCACTCCAGAAAGCTCGCGGCGTAGACTACTTCGCCCATGGCTTCGGCCAGTGGCTTGCCTTGTTCGCGGCTGAGCAAAGTCGCCAGATCCTTCTGGTTGCTCAGCATCAGCTCGCTCCAGCGCTTGAGCTTCTGGCTGCGCTCCTTGGCGGTCAACTTGCGCCAGGCCGGCAAAGCACGGTTGGCGGCGTCGATGGCTCGGTTGGTTTCTTCAGCGCCAGCCTTTTGCACATCGGTAATCAACTCGCCATTGGCCGGGTTGAACACCGAGTAGGTCGAACCACCGCTGGACCATTGGCCATCGATGAAATTGCCGTTACGGATCAGCGCGCTCATGCCACAGCCTCAGTCAGATTGAAGCGCTCCAGACCCGGACGGGCCGAACGCAAGATACGTTTACCGGCGGTGTAATCGTTGATCACGTCGCACGGGGTGTAATTGCGTTCCAGCTCGTACAGCTCATCTGCATCGAGTTTGGTCTCCAGCGCTGCCAAGGCACTGTCGAACTGTTCTGTGGTGTCGGCGCCCACCAGCATGCAATCCACGCCAGGATGATTGGCGACCCAGGCCTGGGCGATTTGCGCGTTGGAAACACCGCGAGCACGGGCCACGCGCTGGACCGAATGTGCGATCTCGAACGAAGCTTCGTCGCTGTACATCTGCTGGGTGAAGAAGTCGGTCTGATTGCGAGTCGATTGCACGTCACCGGTCAACAAACCACGGGCCAGCGGACTGAACACCGACACCCCAAGGCCTTGATCGCGGCAGAACGGGATCATCTCGCGCTCTTCTTCGCGGTAGGCGCAGTTCAGTTGCAGCTGCATGTTGATCGGTTTGACCCAGCCATTGCGCTCGCAGGCCATGAGGATTTTCGCCAGTTGCCCGGTGAGCATGGTCGAGACACCGATGTAACGCGCCTTGCCGGAACGCACGATGTCGTTCATGGCGCTCATGGTTTCTTCGACCGGCGTGTTTACGTCGAAGTAATGCAGCATGAACACATCGACGTAATCCATGTTCAGACGCTTCAGAGACGCGTCGATGCTGTCCATGATGTGCTTGCGCGAATGACCGCTGGCGTTGATCCCGGTGCGGGTGCCGTAGCCGACTTTAGTGGTGATCACCAGGTCTTCGCGCCGGGCCAGGCGCTTGACGATGCGCCCCACCACTTCCTCGCCGACACCGGCGGAATAGAAATCCGCGAGGTCGATGAAATTCACGCCGTTGTCCAATGCATGCGCGACGATCGGCTCGCTTTTCTTCTCATCGAAGATCCACGGTTTCCAATCGGGGGTGCCCATGTTCATGGTGCCCAGGCACAGGCGGGAGACTTGCAGGCCGGAGTTGCCCAAACGAATGTATTGCATGGCGCGGACCTCAGGCTTTTGGCGTGTAGAAAGGGTTGCTGATGTGATTGACCACATCCGCCAGTTGCGCCGTTTCCGGCTTGCCGGTCAGCGCCGCACGAATCGCCGTGCGGCAGGCGTTGTAGTTGTTCAGGTAGACCGCATCCAGGTCGTTGCAGGCTGGGTTGACCCAGTTCGCGGTCACGATGGCCCACTCGTCTTCAGCTTCCGGCGGCAAGGTGCCGTCCAGCAGCGCTTCAAGCACAGCCTTGGCGATCCCGGCCTGCGACGCGCCCCACGTGGCGTTGCCGTGCAGGTCACTGCTGATCGCGGCTTTGTTGACATAAAGGGTCATTGGCTTGACCGGAATGTTCGGCTGGGCGATCACCATGAACGGGCAATGCCCTTGGCTTGGCGACGCCAGACTATTGGCAAACGCCTGCCCTGCCGGGCCGTTGCGCGGACCGATCAGAATGTTGATGTGCGCGGCATTCACGCCCGGGCCTTCGAAGCCTTCACCGATGTACAGGTCGAGTTCTTTCATGAGTTATTACTCTTCAGGGATTTGGGTTGATCAGAAGTGCACGCGAACCGTGGAGGTCGCGTGGCAAATGTCAGGGTTCGAAGAGCGCGGGGTGTGGCAGCGAGGATGAGTCATGGGTGCAAACGCTCTTTTTTGTTGTTGATGAGCTGTGTTTGCAATTTTTTAACATCGGGGGTTTGCGGGGCTGTAACCATTAAAAGTCATGAGGGCATGACTTCAAGTCATACCCCCATTTGACGGTGTTCGGATCAGTACGACGGCGCGTCTTTTTTCATGGTGTCCTTGGACATCGCGTCCTTCTTCATTCCGTCCTTGCTCATGGCGTCCTTGGACATGGTGTCTTTCTTCATCGCGTCCTTGCTCATGGAATCCTTGGACATGGCGTCCTTTTTCATCGTGTCTTTGTGCATGGCGTCTTTGGACATTGAATCCTTGCTCATGCTGTCATTGCTCATGCCGTTAGTGGTGGTTGCATCGGCGGCAAACACGCTCGCGGCGCCAAACGCCAGGCACATGGACAGTACGGTGGTCGCTAACTTTTTCATGATGAAACTCCTTGAAGCACAGGTTGCGAATGAGCGCAGCGGGCGCTGCGCAGTAAAGTGGCCAGGCGCTATCAGCTGCCACCGAACCAGTTGTAGCCCTGGTCTTCCCAGTAGCCACCCGGATAGGTGTTGGTGACGAAAATCGCCTGAATATGTTTGGGATTCTTGTAGCCCAGCTTGGTGGGCATGCGCAGTTTCATCGGGAAGCCGTACTGGCGAGGCAGCACCGCGCCGTCATAGGTCAGCGTCAACAAGGTTTGCGAATGCAGTGCGGTGGCCATGTCGATGCTGGTGTAGTAGTCGTCCGCGCATTTGAAGCCGACATATTTGGCATCCGTGTCGGCACCGACCCGCTTCAGGAAGTCGCTGAACCGTACGCCGCCCCAGCGGCCGATCGCGCTCCAGCCTTCGACGCAGATGTGCCGGGTGATCTGATCGGTCTGGGCCATGGCGCGCAGTTCTTCGAGGCGCCAGCTGCGCTTGTCGGCGACCATGCCGGTCACTTCCAGTCGATAACTCTCTTCCTCCACCGTCGGCGCCTCGTCGATGCCGTAAAAGGCATTGAACGGAAACGGCCGAGTGATCATCGACTCGGGATAAGTCGGTGCCAGGGCGTTGGGATTGAACAGCCAGCCCTGCACCCTGTCGTTGAAGCGGGACATGGAGGACAACGCGGTCTCGACGCTTTCGTTGTCGGTGATGTTGCAGCCGGACAACATGGCCACGCCGCCGAGGGTCAGGCTGCGCATCAGGAACGAGCGCCGTGAGCGGTCTTCGATCTGTGGGGCAAGGATCTTTCTGGCGTCTGTCAGGATGGACGACTCGTCCAGCCCTGAGCCTTGAATGCGCTTTTTCATACGACCTCCTTGCGACCGACAATCATGGCCCACAACGTTTTGGGAACCAGCGCGACCATCACCAGATGAACCGCGACAAAGGCCACCAGCAACGACATCGCAATGAAGTGCACATGCCGCGCGCCTTCGTAGCCGCCCAGCAACTCACGCAACAGCGGAAACTGGACGGACTTCCACAACACCAGCCCGGAAATCACCATCAGCGTGATGTCGACCATCACGAACAGGTACGCCACCCGTTGCACCTGGTTGTAATGACTCAGGTCGGCATGCCCCAATCGCCCTCTCAACGCCGCCCACAGGTCATGCAGGACACCTTTAGGCGAAACCGGGAAAAAGCGCCGTTTCAGACGACCACTGACGAGGTTGATGATCAGGTAGACAAGACCGTTGACGGCCAGAAACCACATCGCCGCGAAATGCCATTGCAATGCGCCGCCGAGCCAGCCACCCAACGTGATTGCCTTGGGAAAACTGAAGTCATACAGCGGAGACGCGTTATAGATTCGCCAACCGCTGGTGACCATGACCAACACCGCCAGGGCGTTCAGCCAATGGGTCAGCCGTAGCCAGCGAGGATGAGTGCTGACTGTGGGTGAAGCAGGTAACTGCGACATGTTCGGCTCCCGGCGGTTGATCGTTGGAGCCGATTATGCGAGCCGACAGATCGCCAAATCCTCACGTAAAGTTAAATAAAACGTGATAACTACCCCGCTCCCACAGTTTTTTTGCGTGGTCCGCCCTTGGCTCAATTGTGGTTAAAATGCCGCCCCAACAAATTGCTGGCCCTGCCCGATGAACGCTGACGCTCTCTCCACCCTCCACGACCATTTACTGACGGCTCTGGCAGCTGCCCCCGCCGAAACCCGCCGGCTGTTCCACGGCCGTGGCCGGTGCTGGCCGGGACTGGAGCAATTGACCGTCGATTGGTTGCAGGGCGTGGTGCTGGTGTCGCTGTTCAAGGAACCCGAAGCGTCGCAGCTGGAAGCGTTGAAACAGAAGCTGATGGACGTCACGCAAACGCCTGCGTGGACGCAATCCGGCGCGCACACGCTCTTGCTGCAACATCGCTACCTGCTGCAAAGCACCACCGAGTGGCTGTTGGGGGACGCGATCGACGAGATGACGATCACCGAGGGCGGCCTGCATTATCGGGTGGACTTGGGCCGCAAACAGAACACGGGCCTGTTCCTCGACATGCGTTACGGCCGCGACTGGGTGCGGGCCAATGCCCAGGGCAAGCGCGTGCTGAATCTGTTCGCCTACACCTGCGGATTCTCGGTAGCGGCCATCGAAGGGGGGGCGACGCACGTGGTCAATCTGGACATGTCCAGCCCGGCCCTGAGCCGTGGCCGCGACAATCACCGGCTCAACGGCCACGACCTGAGCAAGGTGACGTTCCTCGGTCATGACCTGTTCAAATCCTGGGGCAAGGTAATCGGCAAGGGCCCTTACGACCTGGTGATCATCGACCCACCGTCGTTTCAGAAAGGCAGTTTTCTGTTGACCAAGGACTACCAGCGCGTGCTGCGCCGACTGCCGGAATTGCTCAGCCCTCAGGGCACGGTGCTGGCGTGCATGAACGATCCGGCGTTCGGTGCGGACTTCCTCATCGACGGCGTCACCCGCGAAGCACCGAGCCTGCGTTTCGAGCAACGGCTGGACAATCCACCGGAGTTTCCCGATGCCGATGTTGAATGCGGGTTGAAGGCGTTGGTGTTTCGGCAGTAAGTCCGAGTCGCCCCCTTCGCGAGCAAGTCGGATCGCCGCACCGCCGCTCCCACATTTGATCTCGGGCGTTCATAGAACCAGTGTGGGAGCGGCGGTGCGGCGATCCGACTTGCTCGCGAAGGGGCCCTGAAAGCCGATCAATCTCTCTCAGATGTACCCAGTCAACGCGGCTGCAACACCAGCGCAAACAACTCACCATGCCCATTCACATTGAGCTTGTGATAGAGATTTCGCCGGTGCACCTTCACCGTTTCCGGGGAAATGCCCATCTGCTGGGCGATGGCCTTGCTTGAGAAGCCCTGAAGAATCAGCCGTGCCGTTTCGATTTCCCGCACCGACAGGCGCGCGTCGAAACGATCCAGCAGGGTCGCCAGATCCCCGGCCACCGCCTCGGTTGCCGGCCCTTCCGGCGGCAGCAATTGCAGGTGACGGCGCATCGCCGCCAGCACCCAATCGCGCACGCAAAGCAGGCGCCCCTGTTCCTCAAGCGTGAATCGTGTCGAGCGTCCCAACGACAAACCGAGCACCGCACCCTCGACGTTGACCATGAACTGCAACTCGTCGCCGCCCACCACGGTGCGGAAGTAGCTCAGGTAGTACTCACTCTGCTGGAACTGGTCGGGGGCCACCGAATCGAGGCTGTGCAAACCGTCGGCGATACCGGCACAGGCGGCCTGATAAAAAGGATCGAGCAGGTACATGCCGGCGCTGTAATCCGCCAGTTCTTCTTGCTCGGCAGCACTGCCCTTTGAGTCGAAGTCGATCAGCAGACGCGGCACCCGCCCGGCCCGCATCACCGCGACCAACGCGTTGTCCATCGGCACCAGCAGCCGCAACGTGTCCACCAGCGCGCGCCAGAAGCCGTCCTGCCCCACGGCACCAAAAACCCGCGCCAGCCCCTGGTGCACCGGTAACTCTTTCAACAACGCGTCCACGCCCTACCCCTTTCGAGTAACCCATGATGGGAATGGGTGAGTCCACTCCCGGCCGATACGCTGCAAGCACCTGATCATCACCGGCCTGCAGCAGGCCAGGAGTGCCGCATCATGAGTCGTCATCGCTCGTATATCAATCTTGGACTGGGCGCCTGTTTGTCGGTCTCTTTATCGGCGGTTGCCGCCGAGGGCCCGACGGTTCACATCTACAACTGGTATGACTACATTGGCCCCACGACCCTGCAGGATTTCAATCGTGACACCGGGATCGCGCCGGTCTACGACACCTTCGACAGCGCCGAAGTGCTGGAAGGCAAATTGCTCACCAGCCGCAGCGGATACGACGTGGTGGTGGCCAGCAACTTCAGCTTGCCGACGCTGATCAAGGCCGGTGCCCTTGCACCTCTGCCCCACGCTCAGATGCCTGACTTCAAAAACATGGATGCTGATCTGTTGGCGAAACTGGCCAACAACGACCCGGGCAACCAGTACGCCGTGCCGTATCTATGGGGTACCAACGGCATCGGCTACAACATCGACAAAGTTCGCGCGGCGCTGGGCGACAAGGCGCCGGTGGATTCCTGGGACCTGGTGTTCAACGAAGAAAACCTGGCCAAACTCGGCCAGTGCGGCGTAGCCATGCTCGACTCACCGGCCGAAATGCTGCCGGTCGCCCTGCACTACCTCGGCCTGCCACCCAACAGCACCAACCCCGAGGACTACAAGAAGGCTGAAGCGCTGCTGCTCAAGCTGCGTCCGCACATCGCCTACTTCAATTCATCCAAGTTCATCAGCGACCTGGCCAACGGCAACATCTGCGTGGCGGTGGGTTGGTCCGGCGCGATGCTGGAAGCCAAGACCAATGCCGAGCAGGCGAACAACGGCGTGAAGATCGCCTACAGCCTGCCGAAAGAAGGCGCGCCGGTGTGGTTCGACACATTGGTGTTGCTCAAGGACGCGCCACATCCGGAACAGGGTTTGGCCTTCATCGACTACCTGATGCGCCCCGACGTCATCGCGCCGGTCAGCGATCACCTCTCCTACCCCAACGGCAACCGCAGCGCGACGCCACTGGTCGCCGAAGCGACCCGCAACAATCCTGCCGTGTATCCGTCCGCCGAAGCGATGGCCACGTTATTCACCCTTCAGCCTCTGCCGCCCGCCACCGAGCGCGTACGGACGCGGATCTGGAGCAAAGTCAAAAACGGTCAGTGACTCCAAATAACAGTCAGCCAAGCGCAATCCAATGTGGGAGCGGGCTTGCTCGCGAAGGCGATATCTCAGGCGACATCAATGCAGGATGTGACGGCCTCTTCGCGAGCAAGCCCGCTCCCACAGGGTCCGCGCCCAACCTGGCCCACTTTTTCTGCCACGAGATGAGAGAAACGATGAAACCACGTGCCCGCGACCTGAACATCCAGTTCGGCCAACTGCAACCCGGCCCGCTCAACGCCATCACCGACGTACCCGGCGTCCGGGTCGGCCACAGCAATGTGCGAGGACACACGGCGAACGGCCGCGACATCCTGACCGGCGTCACCGTGATCGAGCCGCGTGCCGGTTCCACCAGCCTGCAACCGTGCTTTGCCGGCGTCCATGTGCTCAATGGCAACGGTGATGCCACGGGTCTGGAGTGGATTCGCGAGGCCGGTCTGTTGACCAGCCCGATCGCCTTCACCAACACCCACAGCCTGGGCGTTGTGCGTGATGCGCTGGTGACGCTGGATCGTCAGGAGCAACCCGATGACGGGCGACTCTACTGGAACATGCCGGTGGTGCTGGAGACCTTCGACGGTCTACTCAACGACATCAACGGTTTCCATGTGAAGGTCGAACATGTGGCCGAAGCCCTGCGCACGGCAGTGGGCGGTCCAGTGACCGAAGGCGCCGTCGGCGGTGGCAGCGGCATGATCTGCCACGAATTCAAAGGCGGAATCGGCACCGCTTCGCGACGTCTGAACAATGCTCAGGGCGGCTGGACCGTCGGCGCCATCGTCCAGGCCAACCATGGCATCCGCAACGAACTGCGCGTTGACGGTTACCCGGTCGGGCGCTACATGGAACAGGCCGATTCGCCGTTCCTCAAAGCGTCCTTGCCGCATCCGGGCATGGGCTCGATCGTCGTCTGCCTGGCCACCGATGCGCCGTTGCTGCCGCACCAATGCACGCGCCTCGCGCAGCGCGCCAGCCTCGGCCTGGCCCGTACCGGCGGCGGCAATGAAGACCACAGCGGTGACATTTTCATCGCCTTCGCCACCGGTAATCAGCACGTGCCGCCGGCCGCTTATGAGAGTAAGCGCGCGCCGACCACCGACAACCTGAGCATGGTCAACAACGACCACATCAGCGAGCTGTTCCTGGCCGCCACCGAAGCGGTGGAGGAAGCGATCATCAATGCCTTGCTGGCCTCAGACACCGCCGAGGGCAATGGCCATGCGGTGCCGGGACTGGACGCCGGGACGCTGCTCAACGCCTTGCGTCGAGCGGGTTGGCCGGGAGAGCAGGTCTAACAGGACTAAGGCGTCTGGAGGCCGCAAAGAGCTCGCGACCGAGGCTTCTCGCGGCGTCCAAATGCACAGCCGGATCCTGAATTTCCGATTCGAGCAGCAACTCGGACGTCACCACCTGAGCACCGCAATAATCAAAAATCCCATGGTCAATCTGCGTCTTCATGGCCTCGGCATAACCGTGCCGGGCGTAGGTGGCAGCGTCGGCACCGCCCACACCGATCAGGTGAACCCGCAGGTGACCAAGCTTCTTCTCCAGATGGGCATCCGCCGTGAAATCAAACGCCCAGCCGTTGGCGAACACCCGATCAATCCAGCCCTTGAGCAGCGCCGGCATCGACCACCAGTAAACGGGATAAACCAGCACCACCGCATCGGCGCGGTCTATCCGCGATTGCTCGGCGACCACATCGGCAGGGGGCAGCGCTTCCCGGTGATGCACTGCCAGATCAGAGACGCTGAACCTCGGATCGAACCCTTCGGCCGAGAGGTCGGCGATTTCAAAGGTATGACCGGGATCGTCCAGGGCGATGCCCTGAGCGACTTGCGCCACCAGGCTATGGGTAAGCGAACGAGGGTCGTGATGAGCCACAACAATAAGCGCGTGCATGCTGGAAACTCCTGATTGAGAGCACAGGGCGGACCTTATATACTCTTGGTAAGTTACGATCAGTAAGTTACTTTTGGTACATAGTCATGTCAACTACCGAAACAGACGCGCAAGATTCCACGCCGCAACCGCGACGACGAATGTCCCGGGAGGACCGCCAACGCCAGTTGCTGGACGTCGCCTGGCAACTCGTTCGGGAAGAAGGCACCGACGCGCTGACATTGGGGCGACTCGCCGAGCTAGCCGGGATCACCAAACCGGTGGTGTACGATCACTTCACCACGCGACCCGGGCTGTTGGCGGCGCTCTATCAAGACTTCGATGCCCGGCAGACAGCGCTGATGGATGCGGCGCTTCAGGACAGCGAACCGACTTTGCCCGGCACCGCCAGGGTGATCGCTTCGTCGTACGTCGACTGCGTGCTGCTTCAGGGCAACGAGATCCCCGGCGTCATCGCAGCACTCGCCAGCTCCCCGGAACTGGAGAAGATCAAGCACGAGTACGAAGCTATTTTCCTGAACAAATGCCGAACCACCCTCGCCCCTTTCGCTGGCGCGGGTGAGATCAAGGCAGCGGGATTACGGGCGATGCTCGGCGCGGCGGAAGCCTTGTCACACGCCGCCGCTAATGGAGAAATCAGCGCCGCGCAGGCACAGGACGAACTGTACGAAACCATCACCGCGATGGTCGAAAGAAGTGCCCGTGGCGACGCTGGAAACATCGCGAAAACTGACGCCGGACAGATGGATTCGACTAGCGGTACTTGAGCACCAAACCCCATTTTTCTACGATGATTCTACGCAGCCGCTTGTTTGCTCAAGCCGCTGCGTAAGTGGTGGGTGAACTGAACCCCCAACAAGCTCACCACTTGTTTCATGCGCATCTTGAGCCTCAAGGGCTCTACTTCCTCCCCATCAAAGAGCGTTGAGGCTCTTTTTTATCTGCACGATTTCCAGACACTAAAAAGCCCGGCATTTGGCCGGGCTTTGCGCGTCTGATCGGATTCGATCCAACAACCAACACAAGTCCAATGTGGGAGCAAGCTCGCTCCCACAGTTAACCGAGTTCCTCCAGTCGCTCGCGGACAAACTCATTCGCTTTTCGCGTCATCTGGTCCAGATGCCGGTCACGCTGCTTTTCCGCATCGTGCATCGCGCGCTTGCCGTGTTTTTGCAGCAGGTACGTATGAATCTGCCGCACCTCCAGCGAGCTGTAGATCGGCGCCACGTCCAGCAGGGCCATCAAGCCGTCGGTGCCATGGTCACGGGTGTTCATCAGCACTTGAGTCGCGCGCACGCCCACTACCTGAAACCCCATTGCCTCAAAATACGGCACCTTGGCCACCGCGCACGTCAGCTCGGCATGCGGGTAGCGGCCGACCATTTCCCGCAGCATCCGCCGGGCAATGCCTTGGCGTCGATGGCTGGCACTCACCGCCATAAACGCAACGCCGCATGCATCAGGATCGTCCTTGACCGGCAGGTACAGCAAGAAGCCGACGACCTTCTCGGGGTCGTCTTCGTCGGTCGCGACGAGCAACTCCACCGCAATCCCTTTCGCCCCGTTCAACGCCTCCAGATAGAGGTGAACCTCGTAGCCGATCGCGTACTGATACACGTTGTACAAAAGGTTGCTCGGCGCGATAGCGATCATGCTGATGTCGGTCAGGTAATCGACCACCATCTGCAGGATCTGGCTATTGATGTGCTCGGGGCACGGGGTTTTGAAATGGGTGATCTGGGGCATTCGTGGCTCTGACTCTGGGGCGGACGTGAAGAATGTGTTCGCGGGCGTGCCTATCATAACGTGCTGTCTCAGCTTTACCCGCAAAACCTGGCCTTGATGATCGTTCCCCAACAGTGAGGAATATCCCCCACTTGCAAACGCTGCCTTTACACGCTGACAACATAAAACTCATACAACTTGCTGATTATTAATGGTTTTAATCTCCTCAAGATGCATGGTGCGGCTTTTGCTTCGGCCCTTGCAGCGCAGCTGCCATTTGGGCATGGCGCGAGGGGAAAACCATGAAAATCGCACCACCGGAGCACCGCTCGCTCATCTACTTGCGGGGTCCGGGTGCCTTCTCCGTGCTGCTGATCACCTTCAGCGTGACCACGGCCAGTGCTGCACCGCTCGATGACTTCGGTCCTCCACCACCCACGGACCCCTCGGCTTTCGTCAATCCTCCCGCCGATCCCAAGGCAGCGCTGGAGGCATTGAAAACCTTGCCGCCGGCCAATCAAGGGGCATTGGCCCTGCCCAACGGCGTATTCGGTGACAGAAACACGCCGCGGGCCGACAACGTGCTGCCGCCAAACTTGCAGACGTCGTTCAACTTCCCCACTAATGGGAAACCCAGCCCATTGTTCGGGGCCGAACCGTTCACCCAGCAACTGCTGCTGTTCGAAGAGTTCGGTTCGGAAAAACTCGACCCGACCACCCCGCCACCGCTCCTGACATTCCCGGTGCCCACCACCGGCCCGGCGCCCCAGCAGGACCCGAACAACGTCGCCCGCAGCGGCCCGTCGAGTGCCGCGATTGAAGCGTTCATGCGCCAGCCGGGGCTATTTCCGTTCCCGTCGCAGTTTTCCAATGTGCTGGACCGCAACCCGTGGAAGGCGCAGATCGAAGCCTTCCTCAATCGTCATCCCGTGGGCTCGCCCGCCGAAGGTCGGCCGCCGGGAAAAGGCTGGTCGCATCAGCGCTGGAACGAATTTTTTCCTCAGGTTCAGTTCAAGACCGTGCAAATGGGCGCACGGACCAACCAGGGCTTGCGGGACAGAAAGCAACTGCACAACTACGCCAACGGCGAATTCGCCCCCGGCGGTCTCTACTACCAAACCTCGGACATCCCGGAAACAGCGGGCACCACTCGGGGCATCGACGCGCGTTTTCATTCCAGAATGCCGGTGCAGAATCACAACTCGTTGTGGACCTTTGACGGCACTTTGCCGCCAAAATTGCTGATGGTCCGCAACGGCCAACCGTTGCTGATGCGTCACTACAACGCACTGCCGATCGACCCGGCAGCCAACGCCGGTTTCGGTCTGCACACCCTCACCACCCACGAACACAACGGTCACTCCCCCGCCGAAAGCGACGGCTATGCCAACGCGTTTTTCTTTCCGGGGCAGTACTACGATTATCGCTGGCCGCTGCAACTGGCCGGTTACGACACCATCAACACCACGGCGCAGGATCCGCGCGCAGCGTTCCCCTGCTCACCGGGCGAAACGCTGTACGTCAACGACACCAGCCCGGGCCTGAAGACGTGTGCAAACGGCAGCATCAAGATCCGTGGCGACTGGCGCGAAACCATGAGCACCCACTGGTTCCACGACCACATGCTCGATTTCACCGCGCAGAACGTCTACAAGGGCAACGCGACAATGATGAACTACTACAGCGCCCTGGACCGTGGTAATGAATCGGTGAGTGACGGCGTCAACCTGCGACTTCCCAGTGGCTCGGCGTTGCCGTGGGGCAACCGCGACTATGACGTCAATCTGGTGGTCGCCGACAAGGCGTGGGATCAGGCCGGTCAGTTGTGGTTCAACCCGTTCAACACCGACGGCTTTCTCGGGGATCAGATGCTGGTCAACTGGCAGTATCAACCGCGACTGAAAGTCCGCGCGCGCAGCTATCGGTTCCGCATCTTGAACGGCTCGGTGTCACGTTTCTTCAAGTTTGCCGTGGTGCGTGAAATCAGCGGCAATGGCGGCGAATTCCCAGGACCTGCAGGATCGGGGGTGTCCTACAACCGAGTGCCGCTCCACCTGATTGCCAACGACGGCAACCTCATGGAGCACGCCGTGCCCTTCGACGGCAGCATGGACCTGGATGGCGACGGTGACCGGCAAGACCACAACGCAATCCTGCCGACGCTAGGCGTTGCCGAGCGCTTCGACATCATCATCAACTTTGCGAAGAACGGCATCAAAACCGGCGACAAAATCTACTTCGTCAATCTAATGGAACACCGCACGGGCAAGGGTCCGGAGAAGGATGAACTGGCCTTGGCGGACGTGCTGTCCGAAAAATACAAAGCCGTGATCAAGCAAACCAGCAAAGGGCCGCAATGGGACAAGGGCGACCCCGTGGTCGGCAAGTTTCTGCAACTGCTTGTGCAGCCCTACGCCGGCCAGGATCAGAGCTTTGACCCGGTGGCCTATGAGCCAGCCAAGCCCGGCAAACCCGCCGGGAAGGTCATGATCGCGCTGCCCATCGACCGCGACAACCCGAGCGACCAGGCCAAACTCAAAGTGGCGCGGCATCGCGAGTTCATTTTCGGTCGCTCCGACGGTACCGATGAAGCACCATGGACGATCAAGACTGACGGCGGTATTGGCTACAACATGGACCCTCGCCGGATCAGTGCCGCGCCGCAATTGGCCACCGGTCCGACCGATGCCGGGTTCTCCGGAGACGGCACACTCGAAGTGTGGAAGATCAAGAATGGCGGCAACGGCTGGAACCACCCGGTGCACGTGCATTTCGAAGAAGGGATCATCCTCAGCCGCGACGGCAAGGCACCGCCGGAATGGGAGAAAGGGGCGCGCAAGGACGTCCTTCGCATCGGCGAAGGCATCGACAGTTCAGTGGATGTCGACGTGGCGTTCCACTTCCGCGAGTTCGCCGGTACCTACATGGAGCACTGCCACAACACCCAGCACGAGGACTCCTCGATGTTGCTGCGCTGGGATGTCGAACATCCGGGTCAGTTCCAGTTGATGCCAACGCCCCTGCCTGGCTGGGACGGTGTGACCTACGTGAACTCTGTGGCGCTGCCGACTTTCCGCACCGGCAAAGACAACGGCGATCACGGCAACCTTCCCCTACGACGCCAGCGATAAGCTGGGCGCGCGGCATTCGAGCAGGCCGTTACGGTGCCGATAGCGGCGCACTAAAGGGGGGATCGGTTACTGCTCCGGCGCAACCATCCGAAACCGGATATTGATCTTGTCCGAGACGACACCGTCGGCCCATTCACCTTCACCGATTTTGAAGTCGCTGCGCTTGAGCGTCAGCTGACCATCGAAAATCCCAATGGCGTTCTCGCTCTTCAATAGGACCGGTACCTCCACTACGTGCGTGATCCCCCTGAGCGTGAGTTTGCCGGTGATCGAGTAACGATTGTGGGCCAGTACCTTCACGCCGGTCGATTCAAACGTCGCCACTGGATACGTTGCCGTGTCGAACCAGGCTGGTTTTTTCAGTTCGCTGTTGGCGTCGCTGCTTCCGGCATCGATGCTGTCGAGCTGGATAGTCAGCGCGGCCCGGCCTGCTGATGGTTTTGCCGTGTCGAAATCAAGCCTGGCCTCGAACTTGCCGAACGTGCCGTATACCTGCGAGGAGAACTGTTTATAGGTGAAGGAGATCGTGCTGGCGGTTTCATTGACCTGCGTGTACTCGACCGCCTGGACACAAGGCAACGCGCCGAATGCAAGGGCGGCCACCAGCACCGCGCAGGTCGGTAATCGGTGTTTCATGGAATTCTCCGGTCGGGGCTCCCGTCATGAGCTAAGGCGCCGTACAGGTATGCCAGCGATAGGTGGACTAAAGCAAATAAACGCCGCTAATTCCACCTGCCGCTCAGACTTCCGACCACCTGTCGGCCCACGCAAATGCCCGCCCTGATAGGGCCGCCGTCCGGGTGTTTAATGACTGTCCCAATTCACCGCATCGGGAGACTGGTCATGAAATTCGTCGTCATGGGAGGAAGCGGGCTGATCGGCAGCAAAGTCTGCAAGAACCTCCAGGATCTGGGGCATGAAGTCATCTCAGCATCACCGAGTACCGGCATCAACGTCATCACCGGCGAGGGCCTGGCGGACGCGCTCAAGGGCGCCGACGTGGTGGTCGACGTGGCCAACTCCCCCTCATTCGAGGATCACGCGGCGTTGCATTTCTTTGAGACCGCCGGGCATAACCTGTTCGCTGCCGAGAAGGTCGCCGGCACCAAACACCATGTCGCCCTGTCAGTCGTCGGCACCGAACGGATGCTCGACAGTGGTTATTTCCGGGCCAAAATGGCCCAGGAAAAACTTATCAAGGCGTCGGGCGTTCCCTACACCATCCTGCGGGCCACGCAGTTCTTCGAGTTCATTGGTGCCATTGCTTACTCCGGTCGCGAGGACGGCAACACCATCCATTTATCGTCCGCCGCGTTGCAACCGGTGGCCTCGGTCGATGTCGCGGCCGCACTGACGGCTATCGCTCAAAAAGCGCCGATCAATCAGACCGTGGAAGTGGCCGGGTCGGATCGCCGCCCCATTGTCGAGTTCGTGAGTGAGTACCTGAAACATACCAAGGACCCGCGCGAGGCTGTTTCGGACGACACGGTTCCTTACTTCGGCGCCCCGATCAATGACAAGTCCCTCACGCCCGGCGATAACCCCATTGTCGGAGCGACCCGGTTTGAAGATTGGCTAGAGATCGCGCATCCGTCTTGAGTCGCTATTGGCAATGATGATCAGCGGGTTCAGCGAAACTGAACCCGCCCTGGTTCACCACCGGACAAGGTCAAGCCATGGCGGTTTCAGCAACTACGTCATCTGTCCTTGACTAAACTCAGTGAGCGGAGCGGCTCAACCGCCCCTCGCTGCCTCTTTGACTGCCCGTTGAGTAATCCCTATGAAAATAAGAAGAATCGTCACCGGCCACGACGAACAGGGTAATTCCGTGTTCGTTTCAGATGACTTTGCCCCAAGAGCCCAGTCCTTTGCCTCAATCCCGGGGCACGCGATGGCACAGTTGTGGACGACTCCCGCCCAGCCGACACTCCTCGAAAAACAGCGCGACCCGACGCTTGATCACGCGTCGCTGATTCCTCCTCAGGGCGGCACCAGCATCGCCATATTTGATTTCCCACCCGACACCGTCATGCAGAACCTTGTCGATGGCGTCCAGGCCTTTGGCGAGTTGAGCGCTGCACTGCCGGGCTTGATCGAAAGCTTCGAGCCGGACCATCCGGGCATGCACACCACCGCCACCATTGATTACGGAATCATTCTGGAAGGTGAGATGTGGCTGGAGCTGGATAACGGTCAGAGCCGTCTGGTAAAGGCCGGCGACATAGTTATTCAAAATGGCACGCGACACGCGTGGCGCAACAAAAGTGAGCGGATTGCCCGGGCACTGTTTGTGATGATCGGGGTGTCACCGCGACGCTATTCGTAGGCCACAGGTGCATGTTCCTTCCTTGATTTCGTGCAGCATCAGTATGGAAGAAAGGAACAGATCACCTATATCGTCGACGAAACAACGATCGAGTTCATGCTTACGGGTGTCGATCATTTGATCGCTGAAATCAGACTGTTGTCTTAGTCGTCCTGCGTCACCGTGGTAAAGCCCCGGCACCTTGAGCACGCCGGGCAACGCGTTATCCAGTGAGGGCTCTGATCTTTGTCAACGATGACCGGAGCGCTGCTGCGCGGCGCTGGACTCTCGCTGCCACGCCCGCTGCAACAGCTGGATGACCTCGGCATCCGAGGTCTGGGTAAAGTCCATGTACCAACGGCTGATCGACATCATCCAGTCGGGAATGATCGGGCATATCAGCTCATCCACTTCGCTGCGCAGCGCCTCCGCCGTCTCAATCGGCGCCACCGGCACAGCGACGACGATGCGTGACGGCGCGTGCACACGCACCGCGTGGATCGCCGCCATCATCGAGGCGCCTGTCGCCAGGCCGTCGTCGATCAGGATCACCACCTGATCCTTGAGTTGCACAGGCGCGCGCGTTCCCCGGTAAACCTGCTCGCGGCGTAGCAGCTCCCGGGTTTCCCGTGCGACGACGTCATCGAACGTGACCGGGTCAATCGGGTGAACCCGCAGCGCATGTTCATTGAGGACTTTGATTCCGCCGCTGGCGATGGCACCCATGGCGAACTCTTGATGAGATGGGACGCCCAGCTTGCGGACCAGCATCAGGTCCAGACGAACGTCCAGTGCAGCGGCCACTTCATAGGCCACCGGAACACCGCCACGAGGCAAGGCGAGGACGATGACATCGGGGCGATGCGCGTATTGGAGTAACGGCTCCACCAGACGTCGACCGGCCGCGGCTCGGTCCTGCAGGATGGTGGGCGATGAGGGACTCATTTGAAAACCTCCTCAGGCGATCACGCCTGTCGGTTCGCATCACACGGTCACTCAGAATTGTCGGTCTGACGGTGGCTGACATCAAGCTCAGCGATGACGCACGCGCCTGTCCTTAAAATACAAAACGCCCGATGCGGTGCATCGGGCGTTAGGGTGAAACAGCTGTAAACCTATTTCAGGGCTAAGCAAGGCTTACACGCGGAATCGGCCTAGCATGCGCTCGCTACTGTCCGTGGAGAAATAACGACGGAGTCCTGTCGTTTCAAACGCTGAGTCAACACCAGCATCGTCAGGAAACCCAGTGCAATCAGTACCGGATACGCCATCAACAGTTCGGAAAGGGAGTATTTCCAGGCCAACGGGCGCCCGACCCCCAGCATGGCCGCATACATCCAGGACACGGCCGACAGCGAGCCGCAGAACAGCGCCAGCATCCGTGCGCTGAAGCCAAGATTGAGCAACGAGCCGGCCTTTTGCAGCGCGGGCAATACCAGGCGATGCAACAAGAGGCCGTTGTAACTCAGCAACACGACAATAATCACTTTGGCGTGAAGCTTAGGATTCATAAAGTAATTCATACCTTTTTCCAGGTAATCAATACCGATGATAGCGGCACCCGTCACCCACAACGCTATCAATGCTGCGACGACAGACTTCTGAAGACTTTCCATGTGAGCATTATCATGCTCAGTGAATGTTTTTCGTTTAAACAAGTCTCTAACCATCGCGATATCACTGGTCAATACCAAACCAATGGCCACACAACACGACACTAAATGAACGTAAATAACGCCCAACCGCAAAAACTCCATACATTCTTTATTTTCGAGCAGGCTCATAATTGTATTTATCGCCACGGTACTTTCTCCACCTTATTCGATAGTACAGATCGATATTTAACAGGGCATTCAACTCTTCGAAGCCCCGCACGATCTTACTTTTATAAGATATGCCAACTCATAGACCTGGCACTGCTTAGCCCATTGATTCACCTGGCAAATCAATGACCGGCTTATTTATTACCTCCTGAATTTCAGGTAAAAAAATCCCCATTAGCATTCAATGCACATGAGGTTAATTTTCCACTTTTTTTCTGCGGCTGCAGGAGCAGGTCTTGGGTGACGTGCTGCAGGATCAGAGGCCCGAGATTCTGGAATGTTCATTTTTTGAGCAGCCCACCGACAAACGGCGGTTATTGTGAAAGACATTCGCGCCGCAGTAACTCGTGCACTTCCCCGAAACCCCCATGGTAACTGGCCTGTTGAATTACATACGCTTAAAACAGTGCTTATTGGATCCATTAGTTGTGACCACGCTCACAACAAATTCAATAGCGACCGCCCTCATTCAGGACTGACACACCCACTAGAATAGTCATACTTTTCGCTTTGAAAAACACACTAACTTCATCAAGAGTCCGGACAGCAAGTTAACGGTGATATCTGGCATCGCCCTCAGCCTTCGACAGTCAACGCGAGCGCAAACCAGACGCAGACTTCGAATCCCTCCGTTCGACCGGTCGCCGGCGATACCAGCCGTATTTTCGCGTTGACGCCCTGAACAATGGTTTTGGCGATCGCCAACCCCAACCCTGAGCCGCTGGTTTCACTGTTACCCCGCACAAAGCGCTCGGTAAGGCGCTGCAACACCGGCTCGGGCACCGTCGGGCCACCATTGACCACCCGTAGGAGCGCTTGGTCGGTGAGGCTGACTTCGACCGGTTGATCCGTGGCGCCATACTTGAGCGCATTCTCGATCAGGTTGCGCAACAGGATTGCGAAGGCGTCCGGATCAATCGTCGAGTACACACTCGTCTGGGTTGGCAGGTGCAACTCGATCCGGTGCCCACTGCTGTGGTTCCACTCATCGACCACATGGGCCAGCAACGGAATGAGGTCCTGGGGCGTTTCGGACAACAATCCACCCCCCTCGGCCTTGGCCAACTGCATGAGTTTTTCCGAGAGCCGCGTCAGCTCGCGCAACGAGTTTTCGATTTTAGCCGCCCGTAACCGCAACGGGCCTTCGGGCGCTTCGTGACGCAAACGCTGGATCTGCGCCAGCGTCGCGGCCAGTGGCGTGCGCAGTTCATGGGCGCTGTTGGCAGTAAAGCTGCGCTCGGTCTCCAAGGCCTTGCGCAAGCGCTCCAGCAGATGATTGACCGCCTCGGCCAGTGGGGCGATTTCCGCCGGCAATCGCGCCACGTTGATCGGCGACAGATCACCCACGCCGCGAGCCTCCACGGCACGACGATAGGCCAATACACTGCGCAGGCTGATGCGCACAAACATCCAGGTGCCAAACAGGCTGATGGGAATCAACGCCAATAACGGCAACAACAAGGCAAGCAAAGCTTCCCGCGCGGCTTCACGGCGATGCTCAAGAGGTTCGGCGATTTCGATGAACACCGTCTCACGCAGCGCACTGGCGCCGTACAGACGGTATTTTTTAGTGGTTGAAAAGCCTTCGGCCGGTTGTTGATTGAAGATCTTCGGATTGGCGTCGTGGGACTGCATCAGGATCTCGCCCTTGGCATCGCGCACCAGATAGGTCAGGTATTCCTTGTGCATTTTGAGGGTGGCGACATGTTGTGCCTCACGAGGTTTTTCCCGGTTGCTGATTTCCAGCACGGCCAGGGGCAGGATGCGCTGCGCGGTCTCTTCCAGCGCACTGTCGAACGCCTCGTTCAATTCATGTTGCACCACCAGCCAGGCGCCGACGGTCGCCGCCAGCCAAAGTAAGGTCGTGCCCAACGTTAATCCCAGGCCGAGACGTTTTTGCAGGCTTGATGACGGCTTCATGCGGACATCAACCGGTAGCCCATGCCGCGCACGGTTTCAATCAGGTCGCGCCCGAGTTTTTTACGCAGACGGCTGATATAGACCTCGATGGTATTGCTCTCGATTTCGGCGCCGAAGGCATACAGCCGTTCTTCAAGCTGCGACTTGGACAGTAGCGCGCTGGGGCGCTGCACAAACGCCTCGAACAGCGCCCACTCCCGCGCCGTGAGGTCCACCGTCGCACCGGCCCGCTGCACCGTACGGGCACTCATGTCGACCTGCAAATCACCGAGCCTGATCTGCGGATTGGGGTTGCCGCTATAGCGCCGAGCCACCGCCGCCACACGGGCCGAGAGCTCAAACAGGTCGAACGGTTTGACCAGGTAGTCGTCGGCGCCCGCGTTGAGGCCAGCGATGCGTTCGGAAATCTGATCCTGGGCAGTCAGGATAATCACCGGGGTCACGTCCCCTGCCGAGCGTTGCTGACGCAAAAAATCCAGCCCGCGACCGTCCGGGAGCATCAGGTCCAGCAGGATCAGGTCGTAAGGCGTGGTGCGCACGCTGTTGCGCGCATGGTCCAGACGCTGCACCCAATCGACTGCGTGACCGTCATCGGCGATCTGTTCGCGCACCGCCTCCCCCAAGCCTGGTGCGTCCTCGACCAATAAAACCCGCATCTGGCACCTCCTGTGATGGTTGTCGTGCAGCACCTTAATCGCCTTACCTGACGTGAATCTGAAGATTCAGCTGATTGTCAGGAATGCACTTTAGGGTATGCCACAGACGCCGACCTCGGCAGGAGACAGATCATGAAATCAGGCTTTATTGCCAATGCCGCGCTGTTGAGCCTGCTGCTCAGCGGTTACGCCCTGGCCGATGACGACTGCAGCGACCCGGTGAGCGACTGGCAACCGCGCGAAACCTTGCGTCAGCAGGTAGAGCGGCAATACGGCTGGAGCGTACAGCGCATCAAGGTCGACGACGGTTGTTACGAGCTCAAGGGGTTGGACCGCAAAGGCAATGCCATCGAAGCCAGCTATTCGCCGGCATCGCTGCGCCTGCACACACTCGAGATCCATTTCCGGGACGACGGCGATGCCAGGGATTACCTCGGCAGCCCGCTCACCGAATGACGCCCCAACTGTCGACGCGTTTTTCCTGCCTTCAGGTTGCTGTCAGCAAGCAGGTCCAGGCTCTCGACCTAACGATCAAAAGGACACTTCCATGAAAAAGATCATCGCAGCAACCTGCCTCGCCGGCGCCATTGCCCTGCCGGGGTTGGCCCAGGCCCGTGAAGTGACCTTGACCACACAGCTCAAGGACTACAGCGGCAATGATGCCTACCTGGCGATCTACGTCACCGACGCCAATGGCCAATATCAGAAAACCCTCTGGGTGGCCGGCAAGAAGGCCAAATACTACAAGCACCTGGGCGATTGGGCCCGTGGCAGCGCAATGAGCCAGAGCGAGTTTGACGGGGTCAGCGGCGCCAGTGTCGGCAGTGGGCGCACGCTCAAAGTCAGCGTCGAACTGGCAGACACCCTGATCGATGCCGGGTATCAGATCCGCATTGACAGCGCCGTCGAGGACAAACGTGACGCCCGCGCCGATGTCAGCGTGCCCCTGACGTCCAAGGGCGCAGGCAAGCCGGCGACCGGCAGTGCCTACGTCGAGTCCTTTACTTACGATCTGTAGCACCCGCCATTTCTGGAGGCTGAACATGCTTCGCCAGTTCCATTCCCTACCTGGCCTGATCGCCGCCCTGTTGGTCATGCTGTTGGCCATCAGCGGCGCGCTCCTGTCTGTCGACCCGGCCCTGGAACGCTTGCACAGCACCGCCACCATGGCCGGGCAACTCAACGTCGGCCAACTGGCCGGGCGCGTTGCCAGCCACTTCCCGGGCGTGGAGCAGATCCAGCGCACAGCGTCCGGCACGGTGATCGTCTACTACAACCAGAACGGTCAGGCCGGGGCTGAAAAGGTCGACCCACTGACCGGCCAAAGCCTCGCACCTTACGAACCCTCCGCGTTCTCACGTTGGGTGAAAGACCTGCACCGCTCGCTGTTCCTTGGCACGCCGGGCCATGGGGTGTCGGGTGTCGGCGCGCTGTTCATGCTGATGCTGTCGGTGTCCGGCGCGCTATTGCTGGCCCGGCGCCTGGGTGGCTGGCGCAACCTGCTGCGGCCATTGCGGGGCACCTTCAGCCAGCGCTGGCATGCTGAAGTCGGGCGACTGGCATTGCTCGGGCTGCTGCTGTCGGCATTGAGCGGGCTCTACATGTCCGCCACCACCTTTGGTTTTATCGCCGACGGCAGTCAACGTGAACCCGCCTTCCCCGCCCACATCAGCGCCGGTCCGGCCTTGCCGGTGGCGAACCTGCAAGTCTTGCAGGCCACCGACTTGAATGACCTGCGCGAGCTGGTCTTCCCGAGCCCCGGCAACCCGCACGATGTGTTTTCCCTGCGCACGGTCCAGGGCGACGGCTACGTGGATCAGGCCAGCGGCACCTTGTTGTCCTATCAAGCCCACGACTCGATGCACAACCTCTACGAATGGATCTATCAACTGCACACCGGCGAAGGCCTCTGGTGGCTGGGCCTGCCGCTGGGGCTCTGCGCCCTCTGCGTGCCGTTGATGAGCGTGACCGGCATCCTGTTGTGGTGGCGCCGCCGCAAGGCTGGCCCGAACATTCGCCACAACAGCCCTGCCCACTCCGCCGACAGCGTGATTCTGGTGGGCAGTGAAAACAACAGCACCTGGGGCTTTGCCAACACCTTGCATGAAGCCTTGCACCAGAGTGGCCATCAGGTGCATAGCGCGGCGATGAATGAATGGAGGGGCGATTACCGCAGTGCCCAACGGGTGTTCATCCTCACCGCGACCCACGGTGACGGCGATGCGCCGGCCTCGGCTTCGCAGTTCCTGGCGCGGCTGGTCAAAACCGGCCTCAAGCCCGGCCTGCCCTTTGCTGTGCTGGGCTTGGGCGACCGCCAGTTTGCGCAGTTCTGTCAGTACGCCCATCAGGTGCAGGACGCGATGTTACAGGCCGGTGGCTCGCCGTTACTGGGGCTGGAAACCGTCAACCGCCAGTCCTCTCAGGAATTTGCGCGCTGGGGCCTCGCGTTGGGCGAAGTACTGGGGCAGGACCTGACGTTGGTTCATACCCCGCAGCAGCCGCGTACGCATCAATTGGAGCTGACAGAGCGGATTGCCTATGGCGAACAGGTGAATGCGCCGACCCACGTACTGCGCTTCAAAGCACCCGGCGAACTGCCAGGCTTTCTGGCCGGTGACCTGGTCGGGATTGTGCCACCGGGCAGCCCGATTCCACGTTTCTACTCGCTGGCCAGCGGTTCGCAGGACGGCGTGCTGGAGATCTGTGTGCGTAAACACAACGGTGGCATGTGCTCGCAATTCCTTCATGGCCTGACCATCGGCGCGCAGATCGAAGCTTTTATCCAGCCCAACCCGCAATTTCGTCCGGCATCGGGCACACACCCGGTGATCCTGATCGGCGCCGGTACCGGCATCGGTCCTCTGGCCGGTTTTATTCGCAACAACACGGCCCGACACCCGATGCACTTGTATTGGGGCGGGCGCAACCCGGCCTCGGATTTCCTCTATGAACCGGAGCTCAACCAATACTTGTCGGACCGACGCCTCACGGCATTGCGCGCCGCCTTCTCTCAGGTTCAGGACCGCAGCTACGTGCAAGACCGGCTGATCGGCGATGCCCTGGCCTTGCGCCGGCTGATTGAAAAAGGTGCTCAGGTGCTGGTGTGTGGCAGCCGCGAAATGGCCAAAGGCGTGATGCAGGCCCTCGATGAAGTGTTGGCGCCTCTCAACCTGAGTGTGCTGACCCTCAAAGCACAAGGACGCTACCGTGAAGACGTCTACTGAGTTGCAGCGCTATAGCCTGAACGGCGAAACCATGGGCACCCGCTACACCGCCCTGTTTTATGCCGGGGCCGGGATCGATACCGACGAAGTTGGCCATCGCCTGGCGCGCGCCGTGGCCCGGGTGGACCAGCAAATGTCCACCTGGAAACCCGACTCGGACCTCAACCACCTCAACGCCGCCCCAGAGCAGGAATGGCTGTCCGTGCCCAAGGAACTGGCGACGGTACTGTCTGCTGCATTGCGCGTCAGTCAGCAATCCGGCGGCGCCTTCGACATCGCTGTCGGTGATCTGGTTAACGCCTGGGGGTTCGGCCCAGGGGAGCAAACAGTCACAGAGCAGGCGATCGGCACGATTGCGCCCCGCGCCCGGCTGTTAGCCAGCGCCGCGTTGGTGGTTGACCCGCAACGCAATCAGGTGCGCAAGCGCGTACCGCTGAACCTTGATTTGAGTGGCATCGCCAAAGGTTTTGGTGTTGATGAACTGGCGCGTTGCCTGGAGGGTTTGGGCATTACTTGCTACCTGGTCGGCATCGATGGCGAGATGCGCGCCCGGGGCATCAAACCTGACGGCCAGTGCTGGGCCGTGGCCCTGGAAAAGCCCAACCGGGGCGTGCGTGAAGTCATGGGCGTGATGGAACTTAGCGATGCCGCAATCGCGACCTCCGGGGACTATCGACACTGGGTCGATGTGGCCGGTCAGTCCTATGCTCATACCATGAACCCGGCCACCGGCGCACCGCTGTGCAACCCGCTCGCCGCCGTCACCGTGGTGGCGGCCTCGTGCATGCTCGCCGATGCCTGGGCCACGGCGCTGATGGTCTTGGGCGAAACCGAGGGCCCACGTCTGGCTCAGGAGCGCGGGATGGACGCGTTGTTCGTACTGCGCGAGGGTGAACAGTTCAAAGAAATATCCATTGTCGGCGGCCAGTTGCAGGCGCAGATTGAAACCCGTCCGATGTGAACCGGCTAATGACAGTGAGTCCCGTTAAACAATGAAGTTCATGCACAGGCACACCGAGGCACACCGAAGCGATCGTATCGGCTGGCTGCGCGCCGCCGTCCTGGGCGCCAACGACGGGATTGTCTCTACCGCCAGTCTGCTGATCGGTGTCGCGGCCGCCAACGCCAGCCACGCCACGTTGCTGGTCACCGGTATGGCGGGGCTGATGGCCGGCGCCATGTCCATGGCCGCAGGCGAGTACATTTCCGTGCACTCCCAGGCCGATACCGAGCTGGCCGATCTGTCCCGCGAACGGGCAGAACTGGCAAGCGACCCGAAAGCCGAACACATCGAACTCGCCAACATCTACATGCATCGCGGCGTATCACCCGAACTGGCGCATCAAGTGGCCGATCAATTGATGGCCCATGACGCATTGGGCTCTCACGCCCGGGACGAGTTGGGCATCAGCGCCACCCTCACCGCCAAACCCTTGCAGGCCGCCCTGGCCTCCGCCGCCAGTTTCGTGGTGGGTGCCGCGTTGCCTTTGGCCGTGACTTTTTTCGCGCCGCAGCACAGCGTCGGGCCTTGGATATCGGCCATGTCGCTGGTGTTTTTAGGATCATTGGGCGCCATTGCCGCCAAGGCAGGCGGGGCCAAGGTCCTGACCGGCGCCTGGCGCGTGACATTCTGGGGGGCTCTGGCCATGGGGATTACGGCACTGGTGGGGCACGTGTTTGGCGCAGTGGTCTAGCGGGGGCGTCCTATCTAGTCCTGGAATAGGTTTACACCTGCTTCACCCCCCTACACCAACCGCTCGATCTTCTGATGCTGCCAGACCATTTTGTAATACGCCGTCTGCAACACCAGCATCCCCAGATACGCCACCGGAAACGCCATCCACACCCCTTGCAACCCGAAGTGCCCGTCCAGCACATACGCCACCGGCAACTGCACCCCGACCACACAAAAAATCGAAATCGCCATCGGCACCAGCACCGAGCCGCTGGCGCGCATGATGCCGCCGACAATCGCCTGGAAGCCGAACACCAACAGACTCCACAGCATGATGTGCAACAGATGCTCCGCCTTCGCCCGGGTGGAATCATCCGTGAGGAACAACCCCAGCAACCAGTGCGACAACAGATAACCCAACACCACCAAGCCACCGGTCAGGCACACGTTGATCAACAGCCCCGTGCGCAAAATCGGCCCCATGCGCTCAAGCCGCCCTGCCCCAATCGCCTGAGCCCCGAGAATCGACGCCGTGATCGCAATCGACAGCGCCGGAAACTGCACATAATTGACGATCTGCGTCACCGCGCCATACGCCGCCGTCGCCTGCGAACCGTGCTGATTCACCAGCGCCAGAATCACCAGCTCCGACACCGACAACACCACCATCTGCAACCCGGTCGGCAACCCGATGCGCAACACCTTGCCGAGAATCACCAGATCCAGCCGCATCGCCGCAAACATCTCCCGATCCGGCGCCAACGGATGCCCCTTGCGAATCAACCGCCACGCCAGCCACCCCATCGCCGACAAATTACCCGCCAACCCCGCATACGCCGCACTCTGAATCCCCATCATCGGCAACCCGAACCAACCCCGAATCAACGCCGGCGTCAGCGCCAACCCGATACACGTCGACACCACCAACGCAATCAGCGGCGACACCGTATCGCTCACCCCGCGCAGCAGTTGGGTGAAGAGCACGTAGACCAGGAGCGACGGCATGATCCACATCATCACGTGGGCGTAGGACACGGCGTCGTCGATAACGTCGGCCGGTGTGCCCAAGCCCTCAAGGGCTGGCCTTGCGAACACGCTGCCGAGTACTGCCGCTGTCAGGCCGATCATTGCGCCTAACAGCAAGGTTGTGCCGGCGATGGTTTTCACCAGATGCGGCTCACGCGCGCCCCAGGCTTGGCCGATGAGCACGCCGGCACCCGCGCCGAGGCCGATGACCAGGGCGATGAAGAAGAAGACGATGGGGAACATGCCGGACACGGCAGCCAGGGCTTGGGTGCCGAGCATTTGGCCGATGTAGATACTGTTGATGGTGCCCGACATGGATTGGAGGAAATTGGAGAGGACCATGGGGGCCAGGAAAAGGAGATAGGTTTTCCAGAGGGGGTGTTGGGTGGCGGGGGTTTGCATTGAGGGTCCGTCTCGGGGTGGGCTCGTGTTTTGGAAATTCTACGCTAGGGGGCTGGGCACTACCCGATTCGATTTTGCAGGTTTGTGTTGCATCGACCGGTTGAATCCACAGCCAAAAGCGGCCTTTCGACGTATCAGGTGAATCAGGTGAATCAGGTGAATCAGCGGTGATTTACTTCATTTAAATAAATGTTGCTCAACGATTTCAATGCAGCGCTTTACAAAGGCATCCTTCGCGGCAGGATCATCTTGATATATGTTCTTGAAGGCACGCGCCATAATTTCCTTATAGCTATTTTTACTCAATATTCTAGAAGAAATAAATCTAAACTTTCCTGAGCTGTGCTGGGCAATAGACATGGTATATATTTTTCCAGTCATGCCCAAAATAGGAAGTTCTAAATTCTCTCCATCAACTCCAGCATCCAGATCTGAAAATATCACACATCTTGTCCCATTATTATTATCGGGGCATGGAACTAGCAAAGTTCCAAACTGGGATGAGTAGCTTACAACTTCTCTGAAGCTGAGCCCATGCTTAATAGTATTTTGACCATTTTTAGGAGGGTCATAGTCATAAAGCTCAGAGGTTGAATAAATGTGATTACCCAAGGACAGACCTGCATAGAAATCCGGAAGCAAGCACTTCAAAGCAAATCGCTGTATGTCAACCCCGAGATAGAACTCAACTTTCTTTTTACTCTTTATTACTTCGAGCAGTAACTCTACTCGCACTCTAGACAACCCCTGCGACTTTGTGCCCTTCTGAAAATCTTCGTTAGTTATGTTTTGTAAAATCCTTAAAGCATCAACGGGTGGCACACCATCAAAAAGATCCATAGCTATTAAATCCGTAAGTTGACTTTTACTCTGGGGGTCGGCTCATGGCCGTTTTCAGCCTTCGCGACAGGCAGAAATCGGCCAGAAGTGGTCACTCGCCTGACGACAAAAATGCGCCCACATTTGAGTTTGCTGGAGTGAGCCCCGCTCGATAAAGTTTGACCGTTATATATTGCCCGTTTTGTCTTTGCTCGGAAAAATGAAAGGAGCTGCGGTTACGTCAAATTTATCTATTGTAATAGTGATCTTATCGTCATCGGAGTCCATATCACCAGTTACGTCAAGGTTGCTGATCATAAATCCATTTTTGAGATTACTGGCAAATGGGTTCGCGTGGTTCGTAGGTTCGTCCCATCCGTGCGCTCGAATGAACTCTTCAGTAGATATCTCCCCTGCGAGAAGTCGAAGCAGCCCTCTAGATGAGATTGTGATCTTATTGCCTTGCATAGAATATCTTCCTAGTTGATCGTATCCAACGCCTGGTGTTTTCAGCAGCGAAGCAGAATGATAGGCGGGACGTAATGGCCTCGGTAAGTTTGGTAACGCGACATGCAACGCTGCGGTCAATGATTCGATTGATTCATTCGTGGCTCGGTGAGAGCGAGCCAAAAGAGGAGCACAGATTAGCTCGTAGCTCATCTGATATTCTGGTGGACTACCAAATGGAGGATGCGGCTCATCTACGGTAACTAACAGCACAGCATCAATACTACTATTCTGACGAAGAAAGTCTTCTGCGACTTCTCGCGCGCTATAGGTATAATGTGATTTTCCTCGATTTCCGCTTCTAATTAAATCGCAACCGCCATCACAGGCGATGATAATACGAAGAGAGTCATCTGGCGCGCCATTTAGCTGCTTAACTTTCCCTTTGAGCGCACTAAATAAAGGGTTGATACTTTTTGATGTGGCTACAGTGTAGCTAGTATGGCTGCCACCACCATTCTCCCAATTCGGATCGTAGATGATTTTAAGGTTGGTGTTGTTTTCGGTACGATCAAATCTGGATTTTATTGTGGGGGCTTCTCTGATGCTATAAAACCATGGTTCAAGCTCTGTTTTGATGAAGCTACTCATATCAGATTTTTCAGGTAGCATCAGGCGCATTTTGCTTCTATGGCGCGGCCCTGTGGTTTCTCCACGTACATCTATCCAAAAATTTCCGGGGCGCAATCCAAACTTAGATGCAATTCGGAAAATTTCTTCACTGATATATTTTAGGGGGTTCTGAGCATCAAGCCCATCATCTGATATTGTGGTGATATCACCGATGATCGTTAGTGCGCCGCCGTCTTGCTTATTTATCGTCCAGCGGATGTCAGGGCAACGTCCATTTGGCAACGCCTGCTCGTGCTTGAGGTGTCCCGCCTGGGAGAGCCCATGCAATATTACTAACTCCCACATTACATGAAGTCGGGTGGCGTCCGTAGCGTTTAGTCTGTTGATGATTGCCGTGAGCTGAGTGGGGCTAAGGGTTTTCGCAAGGTCATTGATGCGAGCTTGCATTGCTCTACGTGAAAATACGAAATTAGTCACTCATTCCCTCCACGGGTCGGTCATCGTCCATGGGCGGCATTATGACATTGCACTCGACGAAGGGCAGCCTATTGGTCGAAAGCAGGCGATCAGAAGCTTCCGCCTATGGCCGATTTCAGCCTGTCGCGAAGGACTGAAAACGACCCAAATCGGACATCGTTCCTCAAGGATGCTTCGGCCGGGCATGCACGGTGAGCCCTGGTTGGCCCAATATGATACAAACGCTAGAGGATGCTTCGAAAAATCCACGCCAGGAGGGCATGTATGCGATTTGGCTTAAGTGTCGGCAATTGGCAAAAGACATTTTTTGTCAGCACATTTTTTTTCTTGGCGTTGGGCGTTTATTTGGCAGACCTTAGTCACGCGGGCACGTTGGGAAGGTTCTTGTGGTACTCAGGACCTGGGCTGCTCACACTTGGCCTGATGCAAGCAATGGGTGGATCGGCGCCTGCCAAGATAGGCGGGATGGTGGTGTCCGCTGTCTACTTGGTGCTCTTCTACCTTTGGCTTCACTCTCAACCTAATCCAGAAGCGTTAACGTGGTTTTGGTATGTGTGTAGTTACCCCGGTGTGTGGATGGCTGCAGCAGTAGTCTGTTGGTGTGATCGAAGACGAGCAGAGACCGCCAACTGGCATTTTATACGTAGCTTGATGTTTGAGTTTTTTGGCTTATTGGCGAACGTAGGAATATTGTTTGCCATCTTCATGTTGAAAGCCGGGTGCGGTCTCGTCTGCCTCTAATCCTTACCTGAAATGTCTGCTTCTGGCCGATTTCTGCCCGTCGCGAAGGGCAGAAAACGACCCAAAACTGTCGTTCGCGAAAGGCACTAGTTGGTAATAAGTAGCCATATAGCACGACGTCCAGGCTGCTAGCGATAGATTTGCCCCAAGAGTTCAACCGATTTTTTCAGCACGTCATTCCATGAGGGAAGATATAGATAGTTAAATCTGAGTGTAATAAGTGCACCTTCCTGCTCCGCTCCAGTTGTTAAATTGCAGAGTGCGCCTGTTGTTTTCGTCCTGTAAACACACTGAACTAAAAGCTCAATTTTTCCGCTATTATCGATCTTCCAGTAAAGCTCAGTATGTAGTTGAGCAAAAGAAGGATCTGGCCCCGTATAGAAGGATAGACCGAACCTGTCAGGGTAAGCCTCCACATCCTGAGGGTTGGCCTTTCTCAGAAGATATTTGAGCAGCACGTCAAGATTCAGATCATTGGACTTGCCCCCTAATTCCAACGTGCTAACCCCCACAGCAATATGACGCGTGTCGTTATCGTTGTAGACATTGAGTTGACCTGCGGGGGCCATATCGGGCCAGTAGGCCTCCAGCACAAGCGACTTGACGGGGTCCGAGCACTTTGTGATTTTCGGTGTAGTGCCGCTCCAGGAGTCGCCCTCTCTCTCGGGCCAAAAAAACAGATACGTTCTAGATACTGAATATTCTTTTCCGGCCAAGGTTCCACATACAGAAGGGGCATCTCCGCTAGCCATTACAGAAGCGAGCACAGCTAATATACCCACTCCAATCTGGACGCCTGTTTTCACTATCGCTCCCACACCAGTACCTATCCTCGCTATCAAAAGTTCACAGCCACAAGCATCGCTGGTGGTATTTCTCGGACGAAACCTCGGTAGTCTTATACAAACTTAAATGAGGAAATCGAAGGAGCCGGCAATCCATCTGATGATAAGTAAATTCTCTAAATCACTGATTATGACAACCGTTGAGTATTTTTAAGGAGCCCCCGAAAATCTTATATTTTGGAAAAAAACGGACGCCCGATCGGCCGCTTCTGGCCGAGGCTGGAGCTGAATCGGGTCAAATAACACGACCCTAGGGAAATTTCAGGTGTTTGACTGACCAGAACGCCGGCAGATTTCACGTAGCGACGCAGACCTAAAAACGATGGATGCGTTTTTACACAGCCTGGGCCAATTTGTTGCGTCGACCGGTTGAATCCATAACCCATAGCAGACATCAGTTTACGGGCCACTGGTATGGATGAACCAAGCTATGAAAGTCGCGAAAGGAGAGAGCAGTATCAAGCCGCCGACGGCGACTGCCCAGCCCCAGGCAAAACCACGTTCTCCCTTGAAACGGCCGCCACTCAGCAAGCCCAGTACGTAGACGCCAATGCGATGAGCCAACAGGTTGATTACGACGTCTGAGATGAAGTCCATTTGATCCTCGTGTCGCTTATAGGTTTTCATCGGCATACCCGAATGACTGTTTTTGGCCGATTCTGTTGAAAACAGTCGGTTTGCCAAAAATGCTTGAATATGATGGGTGAGAACACCTCTTTTACACGCAGCTACGTAAAATCCGAGTCCCAAAGCCTCTGCTGAAAGCAAGGATTTCAATCTCAGGCGCGTACTTTTCTGCCATGGAAACCAAGCCGGACTTTTTCAACAGTATCGGCCGGCTGCTGCCTGTCGCTGCTGCGCACCCCATTAAACGCGGGGGTTGATTCTATTGGCTGATAATTGCTGCCGAACCAAGCACTTGAAGTTGTGCGGATTCAGATGTGGCGGTCGTGAGGGTAAACAACATTTTTCGTGTCGCGCTTGGAACTGACCATTCGTAGGAAAGAGTTTGAATTTGCCCATTTGCGGGTGATTGCGTTTGCTCGTTTTTTACCAGTGTTGAGGTAAACGGAGGGGGTGGATTTGCGACCATTCCAGTGAACAGCTTTATAGCGGTCTCAGTACTTGCCCTGCGGACATGCACGGCGCAAAAATTTTTGCCGCTAGGAAGAGCTAACACAAACATTCCGTACTTGTCTGGAACTGACCAAGCATCGCCAGGACCACCTGCCAGAAATAGCGCCGCCTTCTCGGGAGGAAGGCTAGGGATTGGCCTCAGTTTTTCTCGGAGTGCTTCCAGATTTGGAAGGTTATTCATGCAAAGCGATGCGTAAATTTTGGCGAACGAGTTGGCTTGGTCATCACCTTCGCTGGCAAGGCAAGCATTCGTACCTAGAGTCATCATGAGTAACGTGGCGAAAAATCTGGACATGCAAACCTCCCTGGATATATCACGATCAAGCTAAGCAGGATTTCAAGGAGTTGCCATCTAAATCATTTGCTGCCGTAAGCATATAGGGAACAGGATGGTTCGATATTCAAAATCTAGCGGGTGGTTCTGACCGGTTTCGGTTTGCCATCATCGGCCGATTGATAGACTCTCTGAGCGTTGAAATGGCTGACCAAACCAAATTTTTCGAGGCATCAAGACCTTTATGAAATCTGCTCTTTCCTTTGTACTGGTTCTTGCAGCATCTCTCATGGGGTGTGGTCTGGAGCATAATTACGGGCAAACAGGTGTCTACTCTCGGCCAATTATGGATGTCCTAATCAGCAGAGGGTTTTGTAGCAGTATTGAGGATTGCAACTATAAGGAAATGGTACTGGGAGAAGGAGGTACCTTCAAAAATAGCCCTGTACATTTGAATGTTTACAACGTCTCTGATCCTGAAGCAGTAGAAGCCATTGTTCATGTCGCACGGTTAACGAGACCCAACGCTATTGTTGGGTTAAGCCTGCAAATTACAGCTTCCAGTCACCTTGACACTCCATACAAGAGCCTTCGTCGCGAGACAATTGAGTAGCGAGTTTGCCAGCAACAAATGTAGTTATTTACTTAAAGCTGCGTTCTCCCGGCTTGACGGACGTCCGCTTCTGGCCGAGGCTGTGTAAAAACGGAGCTGAATCGGGTCAAATAACACGACCCTAGGGAAATTTCAGGTGTTTGACTGACCAGAACGCCGGCAGATTTCACGTAGCGACGCAGACCTAAAAATGATGGATGCGTTTTTACACAGCCTGGACCGATAGCAGTCGCTCACGGAAGGGGCATAGCGGTCCTAGGACTACCATAAAAATTCCTACACAAACCTCGGAATCCCTCACCTTTCCCGCCGTTCTGATGAGGCCTATAGTCCCTCTCGTCGCCAAAAATGGCGATTTCGGGTTTGGCGACCCGAGATATGAGTGCGAGGGCCGTCTGCTCATTTGCAGGCGTCGTCGCAGCCGCAAAACCGCTGTACTATGGCGGTTGCGCGCGGGAGACCTTCGGGTCTGCCGGTTTCTCATTCCCGGTTCGCCAACCTGCGCGCAACTGCCACCCTATCGTTTGGCGACGATCTGTTGGCGGTCTCAACAAACTGAATGAGATCTCCCCTATGGAAAGATACATGCCCCTCACCGGAATCGACCTGATCCCGGCTTCCCTGCTCATCGACACCCAAGCCCCACTCGACGTCCTGCAAGCCATGGCCGATTACCGCATCCGCACGGTCACGCAGGTGCTGGAAAACATCGCCTACCGCGCCGAACTCGGTTGCGACACGGTGGTGTTGAAAGACTTTTCTCAGCTGTTAGTCATTCCGTTACGCGACGGCTGTGACTTGATGGACGTGATCGGTCGACGCTTGCGAGCGCAGGTGAAGGAGTAAGTAAAAACGGGCGCCTCAATGGGCGCCCGTTTTTCTGCAATTGCGGTATGTGCATAAACGCGGCTGACGGATCCTTTTATGAGCCCATTGACCGAAGTAATTTCACAAAAAATATGTGAAATAAAATGTGAAGATGATTCTTGTTTTAGGAGCCTACAAAACCTCTGGAGGCCAGTAAATTAGCGCCTCTTCATCAAGTCAGTATGTGAAATAAAATGTGAAGACTTTCATACGGTAGAAACCGCTATGTGCGGTCGGCCAGGGCGTTGGATGAAATGAAAACGGGCGCCATCAAGGCGCCCGTTTTTTGTGTCCATGATCAAAGTGGTTTACCAGCATCCAACAGACGGCCGACCTTCCCTTCAGGAAGGCAAAGACCGCGTACCCAAGCCGTTCAAGCAAGCCCTTGAAATGACAATCAAGCCCTGCGCTTAGAGCAATACTCCACAATCAGCTGAGTGACCGCAGCCACAATCGCCTGATCCGCGTCAGGCGAGGTGAACAGTCGACATTGCGCATCCGGCAAATCCGGCAACCCTTGTTCTGCCCCAATAACCGCCAATCCTTGCCCCAACTGACTGAGTGGCATGGGCGCTACCGCGAAGCCTGCCAGGGCCGCCGCCCGCAATCCGGCAGTGCTGCTGCACAACATCGCCGTGCGTTGGGCGATCCCCGCCTGCGCCAGCCTTGTCAGCGCAGCTTCGCGATAAGGGCACGGCTCGGGGAACAGGGCCAGCGGCAACGGCGTGGGTAACCGGGCGACGGGTTGCGCCGACCAGGCCCATACCAGTGGTTCTTGCCATAGCAACAGCCCCGCTTCGCTGGTTTCGCACAGTGAACCGATGACCACTTCCAGATGCCCTTGCTTCATCAGCGCCAGTAACGTGCCCGGAATGTTCACCTGCACCTCGATCTTCATCCCGGGGTACTGCGCCGCGAATTCCTGAACAGTGCGCAGTAATCGAGACTCGACAAAATCTTCGGACACCCCGATCCGCAGCCGCCCGTGAAACGGCGTGCGTGTCAGGTCTGTCCAGGCATCACGGTTCAGCGCGAGGATCGTGCGCGCATAAGAGACTAGGCGCTCGCCATCGGCCGTCAGTTGCTGGGAACGGGTGGTGCGCGTCAACAGGGGCTTACCAATCTGTTCTTCCAATCGCCGCACATGGCCACTGACCGCAGACTGAGTGAGGTGCAGCTTCTGGGCTGCACGGCTGAAGCCGTCTTCATCGACGACGGTGACAAATGTCTTGAGCAGCAGAACATCGAACATAGTTTTATACGTGATCAATTGAGTGTGAATTCACGATTTATATTTCAATTACAACTATGTTGCAATGCTCTCACCTGCCCTGCTTCCCCATCATTCAAGGTGTGCCATGACGACTCTTCTCCATATTCAGTGTTCGCCACGCAAGCAGCGTTCGGCTTCCCTTGAAGTCGCCCGCAGCTTCATTGCGCGTTATCAAGCAAACACCCCGGACACCGAAATCATCACCCTCGACCTCTGGAACATGGCGCTACCGGAATTCGATGATCTGGCCATGGAGGCCAAATACGCCGGGTTCAATGGCACGCCGTTGACCGCTGCACAACAAGACGCCTGGAACACGTTAAAAGAGTTGGCCAGTCACCTGCACCGCGCGGATGTACTCGTGATGTCCGTACCGCTGTGGAATTTCAGCATCCCGTACAAACTCAAGCACTTCATCGACCTGGTATCGCAGAAAGACATTCTGTTCAGCGTTGACCCGGAACGCGGTCTGGAAGGCATGCTGCACAACAAACTCGCCGTGGTGATGTACGCCCGCGGCCTGGATTTTTCGGCGCAGTCGATCACACCGGCAGAGCGCTTCGACTTCCAGAAGCCCTACGTGGAAGCCTGGCTGAAATTTATCGGCGTCACGGATGTGCATTCGGTGATTGTGGAGAAAACCATCCTGGGGGAAGACGTTGATCGGCGCGCGCGTGAGGACGCGACTCAGCAGGCCAGGAACCTGGCAGACAGTTTGTCGCTGACGGCCCCCTGCTGTTGAGGCCGTCCCGGCTGTATATCGATTCATTACAAACACGGCTGGCAGCACACTCGCCGGTACGTAAAGCAAGGCCCGACTGTCTAGTCCTGAAACAGGTGTAAATCTATTTCAGGACTAAACACGGACGATATCGACCGAGATCTCCACCGCCGCAATCGTGCCTCTGTTCTCAAGCCAGTGAGTGGTGTTCCTGTCCTCGGGCCAGCCCACTCCCGGCCCATAATCCGTGGCGACTCCATTTCGATGGTCAGTGATCGTTCCTTGCAGAATGTAGACGGTGCCGGGTCTGTCTACATGGTTGTGAATCGGCCCGAAGACGCCTCCAGGCTCGATGGTCACCTTGCGCATTCTAAGTTGGCGCCCTGCCATACCCTCGATCTCAGGACCCAGGTCAATCGTTGCCAGTAACTTCACCGTGACCCCTTTGGTCTCAGGTGCCGCCTGTTCGTTGCTCATCGCACGCTCCCCTCTGTACATACAGAGCCTAACTAGAAGTAGAGACCTTAAAAGGTGTGATCAGTCGGCAGGCGACAAAGGGTCGATTGCCGCCCTTCGCGACAGGTTGTTATCGGCCAAAAGTGGACGGTGGACACGGTGATGGCAAATGGGTAGCTTCATTAGAGGGCAGCGGTCCTTGTCGTCACCCATGTTGCGCTTACCGTTACGGAGCATATAAGACATGTCAAACATCGTCGCATGGACCCTGTTCGCCTTGGGCGTCCTCCATGTTCCATTCGGTATCATCAAGTTCAAAACAGCATTCGCCGCCGCTGTAGATTCTGGCTTCGTTGACCAATTCAAAGCGCACGAAGATCGGCGTACTGCCCTCTGGTTTACCATGCTGGGGCCGCTGTTTATGCTCGCAGGGCAGACAGCGATTCACGCCGTAGCCGTTGGCGATCTCGCGCTACTTAAAATGGTTGGCATCTATGTGCTTATGATCTCGATCATTTGCGTCATTGCTGTTCCAAAATCGGGGTTCTGGGCAACGCTGCTGGTTTCTCCGCTGATCATCGCGGCAGGGTATGGCTTGTACGCCTGACAAACGGTTCAAGGTATTCGCGAGGGCTTCAACGTCCGATCGGGGTTGTGGATTCAACCGGTCGACGCAACAGATTGGCTAAATCGTTCAGCGGGCGTTGGACAACAGAATTTATGGTGTTCAGGCTATATCGCTTACGGAAGATAGCGCGCCGTTGCTACTTCCGAAGGCTCAAGATCTTTTTCAGCAAACGGAGTCACCTACATGGAAGTTATCAATCAATTACAGCCCGCAGAGTGTGCAGGCATGGAGGATATCCGACGCGAAATCGATGCCCTTGATCAGGTCGTGATCAAGCTGCTGGGCAAGCGTTTTCACTACGTGCTGGCTGCCTCGAAGTTCAAGAGTTCGGTGACTTCGGTGCGTGCTCCGGAGCGCTTCAAGGCCATGCTGGCGACACGACGTGAATGGGCCGAGGCCGAGGGCCTGAACCCGGATGTCATCGAGAAGATGTACAGCGACTTGGTGAACCACTTCATTGTCGAAGAGATGAAACACTGGGCAGCACATCAATCCGAAGCCTGACTCTAGTATCGGACTGTCCGCCATGGGTTGTGGATTTTCGGTCAGTCATGACGCACCGGAATCGGCCATGGAATATCCTCCCCGCCATGAGACAAAGACCGGGAGTCTGCGGAGCACCAATACATCAAGGAGAATTGCGCATCATGGATGAAGCCATTACATACCGAACGGCAACCGTAGAGGATGCACTGACCATTTGTGAACTGGGCCAATTGCTTAACGCGGTACATCACGCTGCCCGTCCCGATATTTATACGGCTGCCACTCAGGATTTTTCGCGCGATCTTCCTCACTGGATGAGTTTTTTCGAGAAACCGGGTCAGGTTGTATTCATTGCGAATGTCGCTCACCAAGCCGCAGCCTTCATTTCTGCCAGCCTGTCGACAAGCTCCGGACCGCTGATGCAACCGCTGGCTATTGTTCGAATCGGATCGGTTTGCGTAGCCGAGCAATTTTGGGGAAAAGGCATTGGTCGATCCTTGGTACAACTCGTTCAAAACTGGGCAATCGAGCACAACGCCCAAGACATAAGGCTGTCTGTATGGGCGTTCAATGCACGTGCTACGCGTATGTACACAGAGTTGGGGTTCGAAACCCGTGCATTCGAAATGGGAATGCGCGTGTAAGGGTGATTCCCTTCAACGTGAAAAAGAACTTTGAGCGACCGCTTCACGCCCTGAGGAAGTCATACAGCCGCCAATCATCCGCCCCGTGAAAGGCTTCGTTGGAAACCTTTTCTGATATCGCTGAAGGGTGCACGTGTCAGTAAGACGCGTGCACGGGCGTTCCCTTATGGTTCTAACGTGACGTCCGGGCGACCAGCGTCATACTCGTCGAAGATCAGCGCCCTGGGCCGGCAGTGCCCAGGGCAGGATGCCTTCTTGGAACTCACAAGTTCGGTATGTGCTGCGGGCAAGATGAGGGCTTAGTTAACCATCACCTCGTCCAGTGCCTGCTCGAGGGTGCTGACCGTGCGCTCGATATTGTGCAGCTTTTCGAGTCCGAACAGACCGATGCGGAAGGTCTGGAAGTCGGCCGGCTCGTCGCATTGCAACGGCACTCCGGCGGCGATCTGTAGGCCGTGGTTGGCAAATTTCTTGCCGCTCTTGATGTCGGCATCATCGGTGTAGCTCACCACTACGCCAGGGGCCTGAAAGCCGGCTGCGGCCACGCTTTTGATGCCTTTGCCGGTCAACATTGCGCGCACCCGATCGCCCAGCGCCTGTTGTTCGCCGCGGACCTTGTCGAAACCGTAGGCTTGCGTCTCTTTCATCACTTCGTTAAACCGCGCGAGGGAATCGCTGGGCATGGTCGCATGGTAGGCATGTCCGCCCTGTTCGTAGGCCTGCATGATCTGAAGCCACTTTTTCAGGTCGCAGGCGAAGCTGCTGCTATGCGTCTGCTCGATGCGCTCGAGGGCCAAAGAACTGAGCATCACCAGGGCGCAGCAAGGGGAGGCGCTCCAGCCTTTCTGCGGTGCGCTGATCAGCAGGTCGACTGCGCATTTCTGCATATCAACCCAAAGCGTGCCTGAGGCGATGCAGTCCAGCACGAACAGGCCACCCACCGCGTGCACGGCGTCGCCGACGGCCCGCAGGTACTCGTCGGGCAGGATAATCCCTGATGAGGTTTCAACGTGGGGGGCGAAGACAATCTGCGGCTTCTGCGCCGCAATGGCTGCCAGCACTTCGTCCAGTGGGGCTGGGGCGTAGGCAGCCTGGCGACCCGTGTCGACCGGTCGGGCTTTCAGCACCGTGGTGGCCGCCGGGATGTTGCCCATCTCAAGGATCTGGCTCCAGCGATAACTGAACCAGCCGTTGCGTATCACCAGGCATTGCTGGTCGGTGGCAAACTGTCGCGCCACCGCTTCCATGCCGAATGTGCCGCTGCCCGGGACCACCGCAACTGCCTGGGCGTTGTAGACCTGTTTCAGGGTCCTGGAAATGTTCTTCATCACGCCTTGAAATGACTGCGACATGTGGTTGAGCGAGCGGTCGGTGTAGACCACTGAGTACTCGACCAGCCCCTCAGGATCGATACTGGGATATAGCTTTGACATGGGGTGACTCCTTTGGCAGAGATGTCAGTGGTATCGACCCTGCCCTAAGCCTTGGCAAATGACAAGATTGCTCGGGATCGAATTGCGACTTCTGTCGAGCGGCTGGCATCATCAGGTCGATTACCCTTAAAGGTTCCTACCTCCTTACGTTCGGTCGATAACGACCCGTTACTAAGGGCGGCAGCCGGCCAATAGCAGTCCTTGATGATTGGCTGCTATTGGCAAAAAGGCAGCACAAGCCGACACCGACCTACGGCGAGTGTCAGCAATGGGCCGCAAGATTTACTTCGTGACCACCAGCGCCGGTGGCTGCCAGCTGCCGTCGCCAGCGGGAAGAATCGAAGGCGGTGCGGTCTTCGGCCAGTAGAGGCGCATTACCAGAAATACCGTGTCGTCAGGCGCGGGCAACCAGTTTGCCTCCTTAGCCTTGCCGGGGGAGTCTTTCTGGATGTACAGCGTCAGTGAACCATCCGTGTTTTTCTTCATCGCCGACAGCATCGGCGAATTGATCAGGTAACGGTTGAGCGGATTCTTGATCAGCAGCTGGCTCTTGCCGTCGTACATGGTCACCGACCAGAAGGCATTGACTGGCGGCAGTTTGCCGGCCGGGAAAGTCAGCGTGTAGTTGCGCTTGCTGGTATCCAGCGTCTGCCCGGTGCCGTCGGTGCGCGTGTTGGGATACATCGCCTCGACAGCGTCGTTGCCGTAGAGACCGCCTTTCGCGGCACCAGCACGCTTCAGCCAGTCGGCCTTGTAGAACGTTTGGTCGCCGAAGTACGCGCCTACGCTCCAGCCGTTGATTATCTTCGTCCCGCTCGCGAGGAATTTGTCGACCTTTTCATCACCGGCCTTCATCCCGAGCAGGACCACGGCCTTGTGCTCGAGCGAGAGGTCCTTAAATTCGAAGGTGCGACCGGGTCCCACCCCAATGCTCGCCAGCTTGGCCCGGATCTCCTGGTCGTCAGCCGATGGCGGCACATACTCCATCGCGGCTGACAGGTACTCGAAGAAGTTGGCCTTGATGCCGTCCGTCGTAGCCGGCACGAAATCAATCTTCGGCGCAGTGGGCGGCGCGGGTTGATGGAGGAAGACGGACAGCGGCTGGACCTTGTAGCCCGCTTGCACCTTCTCGACATTCGGCATGTCCTTGGCATTGTAGAGCTGAGTCCGAATGGCGCTCACGGCGAAGGGAGTGGTCGAGGTGAAGACTTTTTTGATACCGAGAGGGGGCGCGCCTTTCCAATCGGGACCGACCACCATGTAGTCACCCGCTTCGTTGCCGGTGACACGGCTGCCGATGTAACCGTAGTTGTAAGTGTTGCCGTCGATCATCTGCACCGAGTAGTAACGCCGCTTGTCCACTGCCGGCACCGAGATCACCATCGGCTCCGCGCGCAGGTCCAGCCAGACAAACGAGTACGGGGTGTCGCTGTTCGGAGTGATGATGGCCGTGTCTTGGTAGGTGAAGACGCGAGGCTCGTTCTTGATCTGGTTGAACGGCGCCTTGTATTGCGGGCCGCCCTTGTCCACAGCATATTCGTTCATCACGGCGTAGTTCATGACCAGCGGTAAGCCGTAAATAAAGCCTTCCTCGGCGATCGCCTTGGTCTGCTCGAGACTCGGCGCGGGTACGCCCTTGGTCCCATCCGTCTTGTCTGCCTGCGTGATCGGATCGTTCTTGCTCGCACACCCCGCAAAAAGCGTTGAACCCACTACGACGAGTGCCGCAGCCATTGTCCAGCCCCGGTTAGACTTCCTGTTCATTTCCACCTCGTTAGTTTTGAGCAAGCTGGCACCGTGAGCCTTCATGGCCACGGTGAAATAATTTGAATGCTTGAAACCCTCCCGACTTTTTTCAGTAGTGCCAGGTCAGGTGGGCGATCAGGGCTTCAATCCAGGTGTTGTCGAACTCGCCTGATACACGATTGCCAGACAAGGTTTTTTGCTGATCGACTGGCGCGCCCCCACCCAGTCCGCGACTCACTGAAACTCAGGTCTATCTCTTTACTTAGCGACTGAGTAAATCTTGTGGCGAAGCATCTACTCACAGCTCAGGGAGTGTAGATCACAATAAGCCAGCATCCCCTTGCGTAGCTGAGCAGCTCAGATTCAGTTCCGTAATATTTACGCGCCGCCGTTACGGACCATTTGGCTTCGAGAACAGCCAATCGTGATCAGCAGCCAAAAAGCGGATAGTCAGAGATTAACTCTTGAGGCCCGCCAAAGACCGCTTCACGCCCTGAGGAAGTCAGTCAACCTAAATCAAGACTCTTGAGGAGCGGTGACCCACGCTTCCTCAAAGCATTCAAATAGGTGGTTTCATCGAGCTTCACGCCCTGAGGAAGTCAGTCAACCTAAATCAAGACTCTTGAGGAGCGGTGACCCACGCTTCCTCAAAGCATTCAAATAGGTGGTTTCATCGTAAGGCGTCCTGGTCTGCCAGCACCGGTACAGAATCCGAATCCACTTAAACGCGAGTGCGCGTACAGCCGCCTGGTAGGTACTCCCTTTGGCACGTTGCTGCCGGTAGTAAGCTCCCGCCCAAAAGGATTTGTTAATGGTCTGCCCCGCCCATTCCACGAAAGTCTGACGAAGAAACGTCGGACATTGCCAGCGCCAATGCACCCAGCTTTTCTTACCACTCCGCTCAGTCACCGGCGCTATGCCGGAATACTTTTGCAATTCGTCCGCACCATGGAAACGCTCACGTTGCTCTCCGAAGGCTGCGAGTAAGCGTGGCGCCAGATGCGGGCCTGCGCCCGGCAAGCTCCGAAACAATGCGTAATCCGGTAGCGCAGAAGCGACCCGCTCGATTTCCTTATCAAAGCGATCGATTACCGTGAGGACGGTGCGCAGCTGCTCGACCAATGCGAGGACGTGCAAGCGGCAAGGCTCGATAATGCCGGCATCTTCAGTGAGCGCAGATGCCGCACGGATCGATGCCAAACGCGCCTCGATCAATGTGGCGCGACGCCCGTTATGAGCATAAAAGAATGCCTCAAGCGTAGTTTTACGCGCCCGTTTGACTGACAGGAGTGTCGGCCAGCGAGTGAGAAAATCGCAAAACAACTGAGTGTCTCGCTGCTCAAACCAGTCCAGTGCCTGCGGGTAATACTGCTTGAGGGTGTTGCATAAACGGTTGGTAAAACGCGTCTTGTCGTTAACCAGATCCCGGCGTTGTTCGATCAGGCTCAGCAGCGAGCGCATGGCCACACTCTGCGGCCTGAGCGCGGTGAACCGTTCAGGATGGCGAAGCAGTAGATCGAGTGCCAACTCCGCATCGGTGGGGTCATCCTTGGCGCGACTCGGCTTGAATGCCACGCGATATTTGGCAAGCGTCGAGGGATTGATCGGGAACAGCACGAAAAAGTCATACTTCAGCAGGGCTGCGACAATTGGTCCTTTGGCCAACTCCAGAGCTACTGCGATAGGGCCACCGAAGCGCTGGTGCAATGCCTTGGCCCACTCGTCAATGCGATCAACCTGATGGGGGATACAGTCGAACTGGCGATGATTGTCATCCCCAGCCTGTAGGCAAATATCATGCTTGGTATCTGCCCAATCGATGCCGACATAGGCTGTGAAGTGCTGACTCAAGGACGCTGTCACGTGAACCTCCGCAAGCGATAAAATATCTGCTAGGGACATGCATGCTTGCGTTCAGCGAAGGCAATATAGTGAGCCGGTGCGACGGCGAACCCTGAGTATTCGTTATCGAGCGCAAGCGCACCTGCAGACTCGAAACTAAAGCGGCAAACGTCATGCGTTTGGGTCGATTTATTCGTAGTCTACAGGTGCATGTTCCACCCTCGCTGACAGCTACCTGCCAACCGTTACCAGTATCGGTGAAGGCGGGACGGACTATCTATAATGGGTCGAT